>NZ_RZSB01000238.1:0-7866 GCF_004023285.1 Mesorhizobium sp. M2A.F.Ca.ET.067.02.1.1 | reverse complement strand
CGCTCTACGAGCCGGTGCACGGCTCGGCGCCCGACATCGCCGGCAAGGGCATCGCCAACCCGATCGCCATGATCGCCTCCTTCGCCATGTGCCTGCGCTATTCCTTCGGCATGGTGGCGGAAGCCGACAAGCTCGAAGCGGCCATCGCCGCCGTGCTCGACGACGGCCTGCGCACGAAAGACATCATGTCTGAAGGCATGAAGGAAGTCGGCACCACTGAGATGGGCGATGCCATCATCGCCAAATTCCTTGGCTGATCCCGGCACCGTCGACATTCGCTGGGCGAGGGTCGACGATGCCGAAGCGCTCGCCACCCTGCTCTGCGCGATGGCGGCTCACTACCGGCAGACGCCGCTCGATCACAGCCGGGCGGCGGCCACGGCGCGGCAATGGCTCAGCGACGAGAGCCCGGCCTATCCGCATTTCGCCTTGGCCTTCGCGGGCGGCGAAGTCGCCGGCCTCGCCTCGGTGGCCATCGCCCACCCAGGCATCGATCTCGAAAGGCTGATGTTCCTGAAGGATCTGTTCGTGCGCGACGGCGCCCGTGACAAGGGCGTCGGCTGCGCGCTCATCGGCTTTCTCGCCGGCTATTGCCTCGGCAAAGGCATAGGCCGCATCGATCTCACCACGGAAGACTGGAACGAGGGCGCGCTGCGTTTCTACGACCGGCTCGGCGCCGAGCGCCACGGCCAGAAGGTTTTCCTTAGGCTGTCGGGCGACGCGCTGAACAAGGTCGCTGGAACCTGACGTTGGCGGGTATCGGCGCCAAGGCTGGGTAAACCTCGGAGGTTAGCCGAAGCGACCGAACTTCGTCATCCACGGGCGGAGCGGGAGCGAAGCGGACGCGTAGACCCGAGGATCCATGCCGTGACGTCGCGCGAATGGTAAAGGGGGTGCAGAACAAAGGCTTTTCTGCACCGCCGCGACGCTTGGAGGTCACGGCATGGATTCCAGGGTCTGCGCGCGTCGCTTCGCTCCTTGCTTCGCCCTGGAATGACGGAGGCGTAGTGGCTGCCGGCCCGCGCGCGTCGGGCTGACCGGCCGACTTGCTTTGCTAAACCCTGGCCCAACTCCCGTCGCGATTCTACGCTGGCCGCTTCTTCTGCTTCTTGCGCTTTTCCGGCTGGCCGGATCTCGGCCCATCGAACTTTGGCCGATCGAACTTTGGCTTCTCGAACTTCGCCTTGCCGGGCTTCTTCGCCCAGGGTTTCGCGTCGCCACCGGGCCGCTCGTCCGGCGCTCGCTTCTCGAACCCGGGTGCACCCTGGTCGAAAGGCCGCTTGCCGCGATGCGGCTTCTTGTCCGGCTTCGGCGGCTGATAGCCGGCGCGCGACAGGTCGGGCGTGCCGTCGATGCGCCTCACCGCGATGCTGCCCTGCAGCTTGCGGTCGGGGCCGATCGCGGCGACGAAGCGGTCGGCCCAGTCGGCGGCGATCTGCACGAAGGTCTCTTCCGGCTGCATCTTGATGGCGCCTATCTCGCGCTTGGACATGCCGGCGGTGCGGCACAGCATCGGGATCAGCCAGCGCGGCTCGGCATTCTGCCGGCGGCCGACCGAGAGCGAGAACCACACGCTGTCGCCGAAATCGTCTCGGCGGGCGGGTGTTTCCTCCCGGCGCGCGAATCTTTCCTTCGACGGCGCAAACGGCGCGACGTCGATCAGGTCTTCGGGCGCCGAGCGGCTGCCGCGGCAAAGCCGCACGAAGGCTGCAGCCACCAGCTCGGCGCCGTGCCGCTCGAGAAGCGCTGTGGCGAAGTCGCGCTCCTCGTCCTTCACCGGCTCGCTGAAGGACGGGTCGGCCAGGATGCGCTCGTCGTCGCGCCGCAGCACCTCGTCGGCCGAGGGCGGGCTTGCCCAGGTCGCGGTCAGGCCGGCATTAGCGAGCAGCCGCTCGGTGCGCCGGCGCGCATTGCCCGGCACGATCAGTGCGCTCACCCCCTTGCGGCCGGCGCGTCCGGTACGGCCGCTGCGATGCAGCAGCGTCTCCGGATTGCTCGGCAGGTCGGCATGGATGACGAGATCGAGATTGGGCAGGTCGATGCCGCGCGCAGCGACGTCCGTTGCGATGCAGACCTTGGCGCGACCATCGCGCATCGCCTGCAGGGCGTGGCTGCGCTCGTTCTGGCTGAGCTCGCCGGACAGCGCCACGACGGCGAAATTGCGGTTGTTGAAGCGCGCGGTGAGGTGGTTCACCGCCGCGCGAGTGTTGCAGAACACCATCGCATTGGCGGCCTCGTAATAGCGCAGCACATTGATGATGGCGTTCTCGCGATCGGCGGGCGCGACGGAAAGCGCCCGGTATTCGATGTCGAGATGCTGCTTTTCCTCGCCGCCGGCCGAGATGCGCACGGCCTCGCGCTGATAGCCCTGCGCAAGCGTCGCGATGGAGCGCGGCACGGTGGCCGAAAACATCAGCGTGCGGCGCTCGGCGGGTGCTGAGTCGAGGATGAATTCGAGGTCCTCGCGGAAACCGAGGTCGAGCATCTCGTCGGCCTCGTCCAGCACCACGGCCTTCAGCGCCGACATGTCGAGCGCGCCGCGCGTGATGTGGTCGCGCAGTCGGCCGGGCGTGCCGACGACGATATGAGCGCCGCGCTCCAGCGCGCGCCGCTCGGTGCGCATGTCCATGCCGCCGACGCAGGAGGCGATCTGCGCGCCGGTCAGCTCATAGAGCCATTCGAGCTCGCGCCGCACCTGCAGCGCCAGCTCGCGCGTCGGCGCCACCACCAGGCCCAGCGGCGCGCCGGCAGCGGTGAAACGCTGAGCGTCGCCAAGCAGGGTCGGCGCCACGGCAAGGCCGAAGGCGACAGTCTTGCCGGACCCGGTCTGCGCCGATACCAGCGCGTCGGCCTCGCCAAGCTCAGGCTCCAGCACCGCCTTCTGCACCGGCGTCAGCGCCGAATAACCGCGCTTTTCCAGCGCTTCTGCCAGCGCAGGAACGATCATCTCGAAACTGGACATTTTCTTCTTTCGGAATTCGAAGCTTCTTTAGCCCATCGATGGGCTGATGCCGGCAGGCGTTGAGGCGCCGCAAGGCCGGACGGTTGGTGGGTTCCTACTTCTTGGCGACGGCATTGTACAGAGCAGGCGGCACCGCCTTTCCCTTCTCCCCTTGTGGGAGAAGGTGTCGCCGAAGGCGACGGATGAGGGGTGCTCCAGGGAAAGCCAGCGTCTCACTCCGCTGGAACACCCCTCATCCGTCTCGGCGCTACGCGCCGATCCACCTTCTCCCACATGGGGAGAAGGAGAGCGCGCAGCGGCTACGCCGGTTCCTCGGAATGGCCGATGGTCACGCCATATTCAGCAGCGAAATCCAGCACAGTGTGCCAAAGGCTCTCGGCAAAAGTTGCAAACACCAGCAGATTGAAAACAGCCAGTCCGTTGCGATCACCACCGCGCCACAGCGTGACGCTCGTATGATCCATCGAGGTCGCCGCCGCCGCACCTACGCCAAATACACTGGGATGCAAATCGATCGACGACAGCTTGGCGAGCATTGCGCGCGCCTTCTCTCCGGAGACGCTGATCAACGCCCGCGCATGCGATTGGTCTGACAGCGATGCCGAACCGGCAAAGCCGGGGGCAAGCGCCTCAATCGAATGCTTGCCGCCCTTGGACAGCACAAGGAACTGGTCCGGTCCCGACCAGATCAGCGACGCGTCCGAGGTGCCGATCGCCTTGGGCGTCTCCGGCGCGGCAACGCCGAAGCGCGCCTTCGCAGCCGCTATCATCTCGCCGGCCTTGCCGCGCCGCGCCATCACCTGCACGAGGTCGAAATTGCGGATCTCGGCCAGCGCCACGCCGGAGTCGCCCTGCGCGCCGTAAGGGCCGGCGACCAGTGCTCGCTCGAGCGGGCTGCGGACGTCCCAGGAAAACTCAGCCACGCTGGCGCCCTCCATCCGGATCGTAGAAGACGGAATTGCAGAGTTCGACATCGTAGTCCTCTGAGCGCAGCGGGTCATGCGCGCGCACCATCTCGCCGATCCGCTCGCGGCCGCGCTCGACGAGGCCGAGCCCGATCCACTGGTCGAGCACCGGCGAGAAGCAGACCGAGGTGACATAGCCTTGGTCGTTCTCGGGGCCGGGGGTCTCGCCCTTCGGAATGATATGCGCGCCTGAGCGCAGGCGGCGCGCCTTGTCGGTCGGCTTGATGCCGACGACCACCTGCCGGTTCGGCGCGGTGAGCGCCTCGCGGCCGGCCATGACGCGGCCGATGAAATCCTTTTTGGTCGACATCATCTTGCCGAGACCGAGATCGCCGGCAGTGGTGGTGCCGTTGAGCTCAGGGCCGGCGACATGGCCTTTTTCGATGCGCATCACGCCGAGCGCTTCGGTGCCGTAAGGCGTCACGCCGAAGGGTTTCCCGGCAATCATCAAATTGCGTGCCATCGCTTCGCCATAGCGTGCCGGCACCGAAATCTCGAACGCCATCTCGCCGGAGAAGGAGATGCGGAACAGCCGCGCCTTGATGCCGCCGCGCAACGCAACTTCCCGCGCGCCCATGAAAGGAAAACCTTCGTTCGACAGGTCCTCGGACGGATCGACGACCTCCTTCAAGAGATCGCGGGTCTTCGGCCCGGCGATCGAGAACTGCGCCCATTGGTCGGAAACCGACGTGAGCTGCACATCGAGCTCGGGGAACAGCACCTGCCGGCAGAACTCCAGATGCTGCATCACCAGCCCGGCCTTGGCCGTGGTGGTGGTGAGGAAATAATGATCTTCGGCCAGACGCGAGGTCGTGCCGTCGTCATAGACGATGCCGTCCTCGCGCAGCATCAGCCCGTAGCGCGCCTTGCCGACGGCGAGGCTGGAGAAGGCGTTGATGTAGACGCGGTCGAGGAAGGCCCCGGCGTCCGGGCCGTGCACGTCGATCTTGCCGAGTGTCGAGACGTCACAGAAGCCGACACCCGAGCGCACCGCCTTGACCTCGCGCGTCACCGATTCCAGCCAGTCCTTCTCGCCGGCGCGCGGATACCACTGCGCGCGCTTCCAAAGCCCGGTGTCGACAAACACCGCGCCTTGTTCGGCCGCCCAGTGATGTGACGGCGTCAGCCGCGTCGCATGAAAATTCTCGTCGCGGTGATGGCCGGCGAAGGCGCCGATGGCGACCGGCACATAAGGCGGCCGGTAGATCGTCGTGCCGGTCTCTGGGATCGACTTGCCGCTGACCGCCGCCATGATGGCGAGGCCGGCGACATTGGAGGTCTTGCCCTGGTCGGTCGCCATGCCGAGCGTGGTGTAGCGCTTCAGATGTTCGACCGATTGAAAACCCTCGCGCTGCGCCAGCTCGACATCGGAAGCCGTGACGTCATGCTGCTGGTCGACGAAGGCCTTGCCCTTGCCGGCGACATGCCAGAGCGGCGTTAGCGAGAAAGCCGCGTCGTCGGCGACTGGCATCGAGCCGATATTGCCGCTGCGTCCGGCATCACGCGCCGCGGCAGCGCCGGCTTCGAACCCTTCGCGCAGGCAGGCGCCGAGACCGAAGGCGCCGTTGGCGGCGCCCGCGGCGACCATGCCGGGCGGCGCGCCGTCCGGCACGAATGCGGCGATGTCGTCGCGCCATTTCGGTCGGCCGCGATGATAGGAGGTAAGGCCGACCGCCGGGTTCCAGCCGCCCGAGACGGCAAGCCCGTCCGCCTCGACCTCGGCGCGCGCGCCGCCGGTCAGGGAGACGGAAATCTTGCGCACGCCGGTCTTGCCGCCATCGACAGCGGAGACCGAGCCGTGCAGCACCGGAAAGCCGCCCTTGCTGGCCAGCGAGCGATGCGCCGGCGAAACATCCGGCCGCGCATCGATCACCGCCGCCACTTGCAGCCCGGCGGCGATCGCCGTCTCGGCCGTGCGCCAGCCGTCTTCATTGTTGGTGAAGACCGCGATGTGTCTCGCCGGCGTAGCGGCGTAGCGGTTGATGTAGCTGCGCATGGCCGACGCCATCATCACGCCCGGTGTGTCGTTGCCGGCAAAGACGATGGGACGTTCGATCGCGCCGGCGGCAACCACGCAGCGCTTGGCCACAATCCGCCACAGCCGCTGCCGCACCTGATGCTCCGGCGGGACCGGCAGATGGTCGTTGACGCGCTCGATCGCGCCATAGGTGCCGCCGTCATAGACGCCGAACAGGGATGTGCGCGTCATGATGCGCACATCGGGCATCACAGTCAGTTCGGCAACCGCGCGCGCAACCCATTCGGCGGCGGGCAGTCCGTCGATCGGACCGCCATCGGCAAGCAGCCGCCCGCCAAGGACGAAATCCTCCTCGCACAGGATGACGCGCGCGCCGCTGCGGCCGGCGGCAAGGGCAGCCGCCAGACCAGCCGGCCCGGAACCCGCGATCACCACGTCGCAATGCGCCCAGGCCTTGTCATAGTGGTCGGGATCGGAAACGCCCGCCGCGCGACCGAGGCCGGCGGCGCGGCGGATCGCCGGCTCGTAGATTGCTTCCCAGAACTTCGCCGGCCACATGAAGGTCTTGTAGTAGAAGCCCGCGACGAAGATCGGCGCGAACAGCTGGTTGACCGACATGACGTCGAAATTGAGCGACGGCCAGCGATTCTGGCTGGCGGCTTCGAGGCCTTCATAAAGCTCGGCGGTGGTCGCCTTGGTGTTCGGCTCGCGCCTGGCGCCGCTGCGCAATTCGACCAGTGCGTTCGGCTCTTCCGACCCTGCGGTCAGGATGCCGCGCGGGCGGTGATATTTGAACGAGCGGCCGACCAGCTTGACACCATTGGCGACCAGCGCCGAAGCCAGCGTGTCGCCCTTGAAGCCCAAAAAATTCTTGCCGTCGAAGCGGAAGCTGAGCGCGGTTGAGCGGTCGATGAGGCCGCCGGATGTGAGACGGTTTGCCTGATCGCCGGCCATCACGCACCAACCTTGGCGGCGCCGGCGCCTGCAGCCGCCTCGACCGCCGAAATCTCATGCGTCAGCGTGTTGCGAGTGACCTTCAGCCACGCCCGGCAACCGCCGCCATGGTACCAGTGCTCGCTCATCACGCCGGCGATGTTGTCGCGCAGATAGACATAGTCGTAGACGGCATCCGCGTCGGCATCGGCCGCGGGGCGTTGCGGCTTGGCGTCGCCGAGATAAGTGAACTCGCCGAGCTCGCGTTCGCCGCAGAAGGGACAGGTGATACGCATGGTCTACTGGCGGCCTCAGTGCAGGTTTGGTTGGGCGCCCTGGCCCTTCTCGTCGATCATGGCGCCGCGCTGGAAGCGGTCGAGGCGGAAGCGGGCAGCCTCCTTGTGCGACTCGTCGCGCGCCAGAAGATGAGCGAAGACGAAGCCCGAGCCAGGCGTCGCCTTGAAGCCGCCATAGCACCAGCCGGCATTGATATAGAGGCCGTCGACCGGGCTCTTGTCGATGATCGGCGAGCCGTCCATCGACATGTCCATGATGCCGCCCCATTGGCGCAACAGCCGCACGCGGCCGATCATCGGGATCAGAGCCATGCCGCCTTCGCAGACATCCTCGACCACCGGCAGATTGCCGCGCTGCGCGTAGGAATTGTAGCCGTCTATGTCGCCGCCGAAGACCAGCCCGCCCTTGTCCGACTGGCTGACATAGAAGTGTCCGGCGCCGAAGGTCATGACGCCGGGGATCAGCGGCTTGATCGCTTCGGAGACAAAGGCCTGCAGCACATGGCTTTCGATCGGCAGGCGCAGGCCGGCCATCGCCGCCACACGCGAGGAAGAACCCGCCACCGCCATGCCGACCTTGCCGGCGCCGATCTTGCCGCGCGAGGTCTCGACGCCGGTCACCTTGCCGTAGGCGTCGCGCGTGAAGCCGGTGACCTCGCAATTCTGGATGATATCGACGCCGAGCGCGCTCGCCGCATGCGCATAGCCCCAGACCACGGCGTCGTGCCGCGC
>NZ_RZSB01000237.1:0-7870 GCF_004023285.1 Mesorhizobium sp. M2A.F.Ca.ET.067.02.1.1 | reverse complement strand
CGCCAGAACAAGGAATTGACGCATGAACGGACAGAATATCCGCATCCGCCTTAAAGCGTTTGACCACCGGGTGCTCGACGCCTCGACGCGCGAAATCGTGTCGACCGCCAAGCGCACCGGCGCCAACGTCCGCGGCCCCATCCCGCTGCCGACGCGGATCGAAAAATTCACGGTCAACCGGTCGCCCCACGTCGACAAGAAGAGCCGCGAGCAGTTCGAGATGCGTACGCACAAGCGTCTGCTCGACATCGTCGATCCGACCCCGCAGACGGTCGATGCTTTGATGAAGCTCGATCTGGCCGCCGGTGTCGACGTCGAGATCAAGCTCTAAAGGAATGAGAACGCGGTAAGGGGCGGTGCCCCTGGCCCGGAACTCTAAAGGAATTGAACCGATGCGTTCAGGTGTGATTGCAAAGAAGGTGGGAATGACCCGCATCTATAACGATGCCGGGGAACACGTTCCCGTCACCGTTCTCCAGATGGAGAACTGCCAGGTCGTGGCTCAGCGCACGCAGGAGAAGAACGGCTACACCGCCGTCCAGCTCGGCGTTGGCCTTGCCAAGGTGAAGAACACGTCGAAGGCGATGCGCGGCCATTTCGCCGCTGCGTCCGTCGAGCCCAAGGCCAAGGTCGCGGAGTTCCGCGTCTCCGCCGACAACATGATCGACGTCGGCGCCGAGCTGACCGTGGAGCATTTCGTCGCCGGCCAGAAGGTCGACGTCACCGGCACTTCGACCGGCAAGGGTTTCCAGGGCGTGATCAAGCGCCACCACATGGGTGGTGGCCGCGCCACGCACGGTAACTCGGTCTCGCACCGCACGCACGGCTCGACCGGCCAGCGCCAGGACCCCGGCAAGGTGTTCAAGGGCAAGAAGATGGCCGGCCACATGGGCGACACCCGCGTCACGACGCAGAATGTCGAGGTTGTCTCGACCGATGCCGACCGCGGCCTGATCCTGATCCGCGGCGCGGTTCCCGGCGTCAAAGGCGCCTGGATCCTGGTTCGCGACGCTGCCAAGGTTGCGCTGCCGGCCAACGCGCCGAAGCCCGCCGCGATCCGTGCCGCTGCTGCTGCCAAGAACGAAGCCCCGGCCACTGAGGGAGCGGAATAATGGACCTCAAGATTAAAACGCTGGGCGGCAAGGACGCCGGCGAGCTGAAGCTCTCCGAAGAGATTTTCGGCCTCGACCCGCGCGAGGACATCCTGCAGCGCGTCGTGCGCTGGCAGCTCGCCAAGAAGCAGCAGGGCACGCACAAGGCCAAGGGCCGCGCCGAGATCGCGCGCACCGGCGCCAAGATGTACAAGCAGAAGGGTACGGGGCGCGCCCGTCACCACTCGGCTCGCGCTCCGCAGTTCCGCGGCGGCGGCAAGGCGCACGGCCCGGTCGTGCGCAGCCATGAGCACGACCTGCCGAAGAAGGTGCGCGCGCTGGGCCTGAAGCATGCTCTCTCGGCCAAGGCCAAGAGCGCTTCGCTCATCATCGTAGACGAGCTGAAGCTTGCCGAAGCCAAGACCAAGGCGCTGGCGGCGAACCTCGAGACGCTGGGGCTGACCAACGCGCTGGTGATCGGCGGCGCCGAGCTTGACCAGAACTTCAAGCTGGCCGCGACCAACATTCCGAACATCGACGTGCTGCCCATCCAGGGCATCAACGTCTACGACATTCTGCGCCGCGGCACGCTGGTCCTTTCCAAGGCCGCCGTCGAGGCTCTCGAGGAGCGCTTTAAATGACCGACCTCCGTCACTACGACGTGATCGTCTCGCCGGCGATCACCGAAAAGTCGACCATGGCTTCCGAGCAGAACCAGGTCGTCTTCAACGTCGCCAAGAAGGCGTCGAAGCCGGAAATCAAGGCTGCCGTGGAGGCTCTCTTCGGCGTCAAGGTGACGGCTGTGAACACGCTCGTCCGCAAGGGCAAGATCAAGCGCTTCCGCGGCACGGTTGGCCGCCAGGGCGACGTCAAGAAGGCGGTTGTGACGCTGGCCGACGGCCAGTCGATCGACGTCGCGACGGGTCTCTGAGCAAGGCCGCGAGGACAGGACAATGGCACTTAAGAAATTCAACCCGATAACGCCGAGCACCCGCCAGCTGGTCATCGTCGACCGCTCGGGCCTCTACAAGGGCAAGCCCGTCAAGGGCCTGACCGAAGGCCTGACCAAGTCGGGCGGCCGCAACAATTACGGCCGCATCACGGCCCGCTTCATCGGCGGCGGTCACAAGCGCTCGTACCGCATCATCGACTTCAAGCGTAAGAAGTACGACGTCGTCGGCACGGTCGAGCGTATCGAATACGATCCGAACCGCACCGCCTTCATCGCGCTGATCAAGTATGACGATGGCGAGCTGTCCTACATCCTGGCCCCGCAGCGTCTTGCTGCCGGCGACAAGATCGTGGCCGGCGAAGCGGTTGACGTGAAGCCGGGCAACGCGATGCCGCTGGCCTCGATGCCGGTCGGCACGATCGTCCACAACATCGAGCTGAAGCCGGGCAAGGGCGGTCAGGTCGCCCGTTCGGCTGGCGGTTACGCCCAGCTCGTCGGCCGCGACCAGGGCATGGCGATCCTGCGCCTCAACTCGGGCGAGCAGCGCGTCGTGCACGGCTCCTGCATGGCCACCGTCGGCGCGGTGTCGAACCCCGACCACGGCAACATCAACGACGGCAAGGCCGGTCGCACCGTTTGGCGCGGCAAGCGTCCGCACAATCGCGGCGTGACCATGAACCCGGTCGACCATCCGCACGGCGGCGGCGAAGGCCGCACCTCGGGCGGCCGTCATCCGGTTTCGCCCTGGGGCAAGCCGACCAAGGGCAAGAAGACGCGGTCCAACAAGGCGACCGACAAGTTCATCCTGCGCTCGCGTCATCAGCGCAAGAGCTAATAAGAGGTAACGCCAAGTGACTCGTTCGATTTGGAAAGGCCCCTTCATCGACGGCTACCTTCTCAAGAAGGTGGACAAGGTTCGTGAAGGTGGTCGCAATGAGGTGATCAAGATGTGGAGCCGTCGCTCCACCATCCTGCCGCAGTTCGTCGGCTTCACCTTCGGTGTCTACAACGGCCAGAAGCACGTCCCGGTCTCGGTGAACGAGGATATGGTCGGCCACAAGTTCGGTGAATTCGCTCCGACCCGGACCTATTACGGTCACGGCGCGGATAAGAAGGCGAAGAGGAAATAATCATGGGCAAGGCCAAAGCTCCGCGCAGGCTTGCTGATAACGAGGCGCGTGCCGTTCTGCGCACGATCCGTATCAGCCCGCAGAAGCTGAACCTGGTTGCCGCGCTGATCCGCGGCAAGAAGGTCGCGACAGCGCTTTCCGACCTCGAATTCTCGGCCAAGCGGATTTCCGGCACGGTCAAGAAGACGCTGGAATCGGCGATCGCCAACGCGGAAAACAACCACGACCTCGATGTCGACGCGCTGGTCGTGGCGGAAGCCTATGTCGGCAAGTCGATCGTCATGAAGCGTTTCCACGCTCGTGGCCGCGGTCGCGCCAGCCGTATCGAAAAGCCGTTCTCACACCTCACGATCGTCGTTCGTGAAGTCGAGGAAAAAGGGGAGGCCGCATAATGGGCCAGAAAGTCAATCCGATCGGGCTGCGTCTCGGCATCAACCGTACCTGGGATTCGCGCTGGTTCGCGAACACCGGCGAGTACGGCCAGCTGCTGCACGAGGACCTCAAGATCCGCAAGTATCTTGAGAAGGAACTCAAGCAGGCCGCGATCTCCAAGGTCGTGATCGAGCGTCCGCACAAGAAGTGCCGCGTCACCATCCACGCCGCGCGTCCGGGCCTGATCATCGGCAAGAAGGGCGCCGACATCGAGAAGCTGCGCAAGAAGCTGACCGAGATGACGAAGTCCGAAACGCACCTCAACATCGTTGAAGTGCGCAAGCCGGAAATCGACGCCACGCTGATCGCCCAGTCGATCGCCCAGCAGCTCGAGCGCCGCATCGCGTTCCGCCGCGCCATGAAGCGCGCCGTTCAGTCGGCCATGCGTCTCGGCGCCGAAGGCATCCGCATCAACTGCTCCGGCCGTCTCGGCGGCGCCGAAATCGCGCGCATGGAGTGGTACCGCGAAGGCCGCGTGCCGCTGCACACCCTGCGCGCCGATGTCGACTACGGCACGGCCGAGGCGAACACGGCTTACGGTATCTGCGGCGTCAAGGTGTGGGTGTTCAAGGGCGAGATCCTTGAGCACGACCCGATGGCTTCCGAGCGTCGCGCCACCGAAGGTGATGCAGCGCATGGCGGTGGCGGTGAGCGTGAACGCGGCCGTCGTCGCGAGAACGCCTGAGACATTTGAGAATTTGGAGTTAGAACGATGCTGCAGCCAAAGCGCACAAAGTTCCGTAAGCAGTTCAAGGGCCGTATCCACGGTACCGCCAAGGGCGGCACCAATCTGGATTTCGGCGGTTTCGGACTGAAGGCGCTTGAGCCGAACCGCGTCACCGCGCGTGAGATCGAGGCGGCCCGCCGCGCGATCACCCGCGAGATGAAGCGCGCCGGCCGCGTCTGGATCCGGGTGTTCCCGGACCTGCCGGTCACCTCGAAGCCGACCGAAGTCCGCATGGGTAAGGGCAAGGGCGCCGTCGATTATTGGGCGGCGCGCGTCAAGCCCGGCCGCATCATGTTCGAGATCGACGGCGTCAGCGAGGAGACCGCGCGTGAAGCGCTGCGTCTCGGCGCCGCCAAGCTCTCGGTCAAGACGCGCTTCGTGCAGCGCATCGCAGAATAAGGACAGGCGATCATGAAAGCCGAAGACATCCGGACCAAGACCCAGGATCAGCTGACCGACGACCTGGCCGCGCTGAAGAAGGAGCAGTTCAATCTGCGCTTCCAGAAGGCCACCGGCCAGCTCGAGAAGACCGCGCGCGTGAAGCAGGTCCGCAAGGACATCGCGCGCATCAAGACCATCGCCGCGGAAAAAGCCGCGGCCAAGAAGGGTTAAGACCATGCCGAAGCGTATCCTGCAGGGCACCGTCGTCAGCGACAAGAACGAGAAGACGGTTGTCGTCAAGGTCGAGCGTCGCTTCACGCATCCGGTGATGAAGAAGACCGTGCGCATGACCAAGAAGTACAAGGCGCACGACGAGAACAACGCCCACAAGGTTGGCGACCAGGTGTTCATCCAGGAATCGAAGCCAATTTCCAAGGACAAGCGCTGGGTTGTCGTCTCTTCGGATCAGGCTTGATCCGGGCGAACGAACCGAATTTTGGACAGACCGGGGAGGGGTGAAAGCACCCGTCCCGTTAGAAAAGAAGAAGGCGGCCAGTCATGATTCAGATGCAAACAAACCTCGACGTCGCGGACAATTCCGGCGCCCGTCGTGTCATGTGCATCAAGGTGCTGGGCGGCTCGAAGCGGAAATATGCCTCCGTCGGCGACATCATCGTGGTGTCGATCAAGGAAGCCATTCCGCGCGGCCGCGTTAAGAAGGGCGATGTGATGAAGGCGGTCGTGGTTCGCACGGCCAAGGACATCCGCCGTCCGGACGGCAGCGTGATCCGTTTCGACAAGAACGCGGCCGTTCTCGTCGACAATAAGAAAGAGCCGATCGGCACCCGTATCTTCGGACCGGTTCCGCGCGAGCTGCGCGCCAAGAACCACATGAAGATCATCTCGCTCGCGCCTGAAGTGCTGTAAGGAGCCGGACCAATGCAAAAGATCAAAAAAGGCGACAAGGTCGTCGTGCTGGCCGGCAAGGACAAGGGCCGTTCGGGCGAAGTCCTATCGGTGCAGCCGAAGGAAGACACCGCGGTTGTCCGCGGCGTGAACCTCATTCGCCGTCACCAGAAGCAGACCCAGTCCCAAGAGGGCGGGATCATCACCAAGGAAGCGCCGATCCACCTGTCGAACATCGCGCTGGCCGACCCCAAGGACGGCAAGCCGACCCGCGTCGGCTTCACCATCCAGAAGGACGGCAAGAAGGTGCGCGTCGCCAAGCGTTCGGGAGAAGTCATCAATGGCTAAGGCTGAAACCAAGCAGGCAACTGCCAAGAACGAGCCGCGCCTCAAGAAGGTCTATCAGGAGACCATCCGCAAGGCGCTGCAGGAGCAGTTCGGCTACGACAACGAGATGCAGGTTCCGCGCATCGACAAGATCGTGCTGAACATGGGCGTCGGCGAAGCAACCGCCGATTCCAAGAAGCCCTCGGTCGCGGCCGAGGATCTCGCGCTGATCGCCGGCCAGAAGGCCGTCGTCACCCGCGCCCGCAACTCGATTGCCGGCTTCAAGGTGCGCGAGAACATGCCGATCGGCGCCAAGGTCACGCTGCGCAAGGAACGCATGTACGAGTTCCTCGACCGCCTCGTGAACATCGCGCTGCCGCGCGTTCGCGACTTCCGCGGACTGAACCCGAAGAGCTTTGACGGCCGTGGCAACTACGCCATGGGCATCAAAGAACACATCGTGTTCCCGGAGATCAACTACGACAAGGTTGATCAGGTCTGGGGCATGGACGTCATCGTTTGTACGACGGCGAAGACGGATGACGAGGCCAGGGCTCTGCTCAAGGCCTTCAACTTCCCCTTCCGCCAGTAACGGCAGCGAAAAAGGAAAAATCTGAAATGGCAAAGACCAGCTCAGTCGAGAAGAACAACCGGCGCCGCAAGCTCGCCGACCAGTACGCCGCCAAGCGCACGGCGCTCAAGGCCATCATCATGGATCAGTCCAAGCCGATGGAAGAGCGTTTCCGCGCCCAGTTGAAGCTGTCGGCGCTGCCGCGCAACTCGGCCAAGATCCGCATCCGCAACCGTTGCGAAGTCACGGGGCGTCCGCGTGCCTACTATCGCAAGCTGAAGCTTTCGCGTATCGCGCTTCGCGATCTGGGCAACACCGGCCAGATCCCGGGCCTGGTCAAGTCGAGCTGGTAAGGAGACACTGAGATGTCATTGAGCGATCCTCTCGGCGATATGCTGACCCGCATCCGCAACGCCTATGGCCGCAAGAAGTCGAGCGTCTCGACCCCGGCCTCGCGTCTGCGCGCCCGCGTCCTCGAAGTGCTGAAGTCGGAAGGCTATATCCGCGACTACAGCCAGACCGATTTCGAAAACGGCAAGTCTGAAATCGAGATCGAGCTGAAGTATTTCGACGGCGCTCCGGTCGTGCGCGAAATCGAGCGCGTCTCGAAGCCCGGCCGCCGCGTCTATGTCTCGGCCAAGTCGATCCCGCAGGTCGCCAACGGCCTCGGCATCGCCATCCTTTCGACGCCAAAGGGCGTCATGGCCGACCATGAAGCGCGCGAGCAGAATGTCGGCGGCGAGATCCTCTGCCAGATCTTCTGATCGGCCAAGAGATTGATGAATGGGCTTCGGTTCTCGGGATCGCGCCCGGGAACTGGAACCTGAAACCAAAGAAGTGACGAGGACAACAAAATGTCTCGTATCGGAAAGAAACCCGTTTCGCTGCCGCAGGGCGTGACCGCCTCCGTCAACGGCCAGACCGTGACGGCGAAGGGCCCGAAGGGCGAGCTGAAGTTCGTGGTGAACGACGAAGTGCTGGTCAAGATGGAGAACAACGAGATCTCCGTCGAGCCGCGCGACCAGACCAAGAACGCCCGCTCCAAGTGGGGCATGTCGCGCACGCAGATCGTCAACATCCTGCAGGGCGTGAAGGACGGCTTCGAGAAGAAGCTCGAGATCACCGGCGTCGGCTATCGTGCGGCGTTGCAGGGCAAGAACCTGCAACTCGCGCTTGGCTTCAGCCACGACGTCGTCTACGAGACGCCGCAGGGCATCACCATCACGGTGCCGAAGCCGACCGAGATCACGGTCTCGGGCATCGACAAGCAGCAGGTCGGCCAGGTCGCCGCCGAGATCCGCGAGTATCGCGGTCCGGAGCCGTACAAGGGCAAGGGCGTGCGCTATGCCGACG
>NZ_RZSB01000236.1:0-7908 GCF_004023285.1 Mesorhizobium sp. M2A.F.Ca.ET.067.02.1.1 | reverse complement strand
GACGAGACGCGGTTCGGGCCGTTCGAATTCGTCGGCGGGCTGGAGATGACCTCGCCGGCGCGCGATTTCGGCGCGCTGTCGGCGCTTCGTTTCTTGAAGCCGGGCAGCGACTTCATCGGGGTCGCCGACACCGGCTTCTGGTTCTTCGGCACGATCGCGCATGACGCCGGCAAGCGACCCTCGGGTGTCAAGAATTTCCGCATGCAGCAGATGGTCGACGCTTCGGGGCGGCCGATCGACCGGAAATGGAAGGTCGACGCGGAAGGGCTCGCGGTGAAGGACGGCATCGCAACCGTCGGCTTTGAGCGCGACCAGCGCGTCGCCCAGTTCAAGATCGACCCCGACAATGTGAAAGCGCCGATCCGGCAGCTCGACTATCTGGTTCCCGCCCACGAGTTGCGCCAGAACCGCGGCTTCGAGACCGTCGCCCATGCCAACCCTTACGGTCAGCATGCGGGCGGGCTGGTCGTGGTTTCGGAGAGGAGCCTCGACAAGGCGGGCAACGTCTACGCCGCCATTATCGAAGGGCCGCACAAAGGCGTCTTCACCATCAAGCGCAATGGCGATTTCGACATCACCGACGGAGCCTTCCGGCCGGACGGCGACCTGCTGCTTCTGGAACGCAGTTTCTCGATCGCGCGCGGGGTGAAGATGCGGCTGCGGCGCATCTATGGTGAGAGCGTCGAGAAGGGCGCGGTCGCCGACGGGCCGGTGCTGATGGAGGCCGATCTGGGCTACCAGATCGACAATATGGAAGGGCTCGACGTCTGGACCCGCGACGATGGCGCGCTGATGGTGTCGCTGGTATCCGACGACAACCATTCGATCCTGCAGCGCAACCTCTATTTGGAATTCATCCTGCATCAGGACTGAACAAGACACGAGCGCCGGGAGATTACCGGCCGACGTGGCGGACTTCGTTCATCACGAAATTGGCGGCGCGCTTGCTCCGGTTGCGGATCTTGAGTGTCGCTGTGTTGTCGACGAAATAGGTGTGAAGGATGCTGTCGCGGGTGCGGACTTCCGGCCCGACAGTATCGACCGCGTGCCAGGTGTCGGCACCGACCGCAAAGGCGTAGCCCGTGTTCGGCGAAAACGACATCCGGCGCGAATTCTCGAAACGCCCGTCCGGCATGCGCTCGGCGAAGCGGGTGCCGATATGGTTGATCGAGTCGTCCTCCGGCAAATAGAACTGGACCGTGATCCCCTTCCATTTCGTGTCGGTGTGGAAGCCAATCTTGTAGCCCGCCACGTCGCGCGTCAGCATCGGCACCGGATACATGCCGACCTTCATGAAATCCGAGCCGAACCGGCGCTCCAGGCCCGGGGCAAGGCGGCGCATAAAGGCTTCCTTCAGTTCCGGCGCGTGCAATGCCTTGCCGACCAGGGCCCAGACGGCCCGTTTCTCAGCTGGCAGATGGCGGATATATTCGGGATAGAGGTCGATCTTGATCCGCGTCGCGGTGCCGTCGGCCTTGATGTTCACATTGTGGCGGCCCTTGAGCGCGCGATATTCGCGCGCCTCCGGCATGGCTGCGCGCATGCGCTGGTAGAGGTCCGCCGGAAAGATATCCGTCATCTCAAGATGCCAGAACGGCTTTTCCACGAAGGTGGCGCGGTTCACCGCCTCCACCATGTGGGAGACAACATGCTGCAGCGTTTGTCTGGCTGATGCTGGCGCCGCCGCGCCGTCTATGACCGACATGGATAACCCTTCCCCAATCCAAAGAACCCCGAACCCAAATTTCTTGAATAGATATATCGCCGACCGTGCGGAATGCTAACCAAAGCACAGGCTGGATTGCAATGATCCACGGACTGACTTCAATCGCGGTTTCCAATCACGAGGTGATGTTGCATCGGCGCAAAGCAAGGGCGTTGCAAGGCACCCGGCGATGCTGATTTGGCCGCAAGCCGATATTCAACGGACCTTGTAGATCTCGATCGGCTTGCCCGCGGTCGACTGGTCCAGTTCAAGCCATGCCGGCAGGTCGCCCTGCAGCAATGCCGCGGCAAGGCCCTTGGGCGCGTCCAAGCCCAACGATATCTCTTCCGTGTTGCCGCGGCAGATCGCGATCAATCCCACTTGCTCGCGATGGATGACGGCGCGGGCTGCCTCCGGCGTTCCCATGAAAGCGTCGAGCATGGCGAGATTGCCAGCGACATTGCGGTGGTAAGGGCCGGCCAGCACCCGGTGGCCGGTGAACATCAATATCCCCGAGCCGAGATTGGACGAAGCAAGCACCGTCGTCGCCGGCAAGGCGGCCAGATCGCGGAAGTCGTCCGGCTTGCCGCAGGTCACGGCATGATCGGGATCTGAATTGATCTCCTGCGGCGCCTTCTGGACCACGGATTGCGCCGCCACCGCTACCCCGGCCCAGGTCGCATTGAGCGAGACCAGCCACGCCATGACGATGGCGGTGGAGATCCGCCAAGAGGGCGCGGCGCTGGCCCTGAGGCGGATTTGCGCGATCCAGGCCGAGAGCGGCAGCACCGCGAAAGCGACGGAAAAGGTCGAGCCGCGCACCTGCCAGAGGCTGACGCCGAAGGCGACGACAAGCAGGATGGCGGCAAGCATCTCCTCGCGGCGCAGGCGACGGCTTCGCAGCTGAAAGCCGATCAGAAGGATCGCGATGAAGGGCGTCACATAGCGCGCCGCCATCAGCTTGGGCTGGTGGATGGCGACGCTCCAGAAGGGCTGCGCTTCGACCACGTCGGCCAGCCAAAAGGTGCGGATGCGCTCGTCCATGCCCGCATAGGGCGACGCCAGGCACTGCGGGAAGGCCGCTATCACAGTCACCGCGACCACCGCGGCCAGCGCCAGCATCGAAACGAACCGTGCCCGAACCGTCGATGCGGTCAATGTCGAGGCGATCGCGAGGCCAAATCCGGAAAGCGCCGCTACGGCGAACTGGAAAAACGAGAAGGCGTCGCATTGGGCAACGGTCCAGTTGGAAGGCCGGATGGTCGCCACGAAGACCAGCAAGGCGACACCGGCAAATCCAAGGCCGAAGCCTCGCGCGGTGGCGTGCTCCTTATCGTCGAGGATGAACAGGACCGCAGCGCAGATGCCGAGCGTCGCCACATAGGGAGCGGTTTCCATGCCGACAGCGAGCGTCAGGCCGGCGCAAATGCCCGACAGCAGGGCGGCAGGCCGCCAGAAGGGCGCTTCCATCAGAAGCCAAAGGCTGGCCGCCGTCAGCAGCAGCTGGACATTGTGGTGATCGATCACGCCGGGGCTGTAGACCATCAGGAAGAAAAGCGCGGCCGTCGACAGGATGAGCGATGGCATCGCGACGTCGGCGCCGGCGAAGCGCCGCGAGGCGCGCATGAGCACGAATATGGTCAGTCCGTAGAGCGTGGTCGGCCAGATGATCCGCGCTGCCCGTTCGGCGGTGGCGGCGCCGGCGCCCAGCGCGTCGAAGACCATGACAAGCAATGCGAGCGGCGCGTCCACCAGCCGGGACCAGTGCATGACGAAACCGCCTGCCGTGCCCATCCTGTATTGATGGAGATCGAACCAGCCCTGCCCGGCGAGCAGGTCGCGGACCTCGACCAGCCGCAGCATGCTGTCATTGTCCGCGCCATTATTCGCAAGGGTTGGGAAGCCGGAAACCGCGTTGACGGTCAACACCACCAGCGTGGCGCATGCCGCAAGCAGGAGATGATTTTTCCAACCGGTGCCTTGCACGGTCATGGTGGTTGCGAAGCCTTGGAGAATTTTCGCGATCCTGCACGATCGGCCGTAACAAAGCGTAAATCCGCCGCAGCTGTGACGGAAAGCGTCAGGGCCGGTTGGTCGCAACCCAGATAACATGGCGGGCGCCGCGCTTGCCGTGGGCGCGCGTGTTGACCTCTTCGACCGCGAAGCCTGCCTGCTTCAGCCGCCAGGTGAAGCCGCCGTCCGGTCCCTGCGACCAGACCGCCAGCACGCCGCCTGGCTTCAAGGCGGCGCTAGCGGCAGCCAGCCCGGCCGCGTCATAGAGCGAGTCATTGCCCTTGTAGACGATGCCCTCGGGACCATTGTCGACGTCGAGCAGGATGGCGTCCCAAGCGGCTTTCCGCACCCTTATCAGCTGACCGACATCAGCCTCGCGAATGCTGACTCGAGGATCCTCGAGGCAGCCGCCGAAGATCGTCGACATCGGCCCACGCGCCCAGCCAACGACCGCGGGGACAAGCTCGGCGACAGTGACGGCGGCATCGCCATCGAGCGCGGCGAGAGCGGCGCGCAAGGTGAAGCCCATGCCGAGCCCGCCGATGAGGATCTCCGGCCGCTTGCGGCCGGCGATCCGCTCGCAGGAAAGCCTGGCGAGCGCCTCCTCGGAGCCGCTGAGGCGGCTGTTCATCAGCTCGTTGGTGCCGAGCATGATCGAGAATTCAGTGCCGCGCTGCTTCAGGCGCAGTTCCTGGCCGCCATCGGGCGTGCGGGCGGAATCAAGCTGAACCCAGGGGATCACGGCCTGTCTTTTGGCTTGAGCATGATCTTTTCCAAAAACCGAGTCCCACTTTTTGGGATCATGCTCCGACGGCGACCGCCGGCTGGCTCCAGCGCGCGGCGAGCAGCCGGTAGGGGATCAGCGCCACGACGGCGATGATGAGCTTGACCGAAAGGTCGCCAAGCGCCCAGGAGACCCAGCGCATCGTCTCGACCGGCAGCATGCCTATTAGCGGCGCGGCCTCCAGCGCGAAACTGTCATTGGGGCCGGCAAAGGCGAAGGCGGCGGAAAAGGCGACGCCGAAGAAGACGAGCGTGTCGAACACCGAGCCGACCAGCGTGCCGACGATCGGCGCGCGCCACCAGCTCTGCCGGCGCAGCCGGTTGAAGACGGTGACGTCGAGCAATTGCGCGGTGAGGAAGGCGGCGCCGGAAGCGGCCGCGATGCGCACCAACCGATCGGCGGCGGTCTCGAACTCGATCAGGCCATGACGGAACAGGAAGGGCGGGACCAGGATCGAGCAGGTCACCGCAGTCATGAAACCCACGAACACCACCTTGCGCGCCACGGCCGGGCCGTAGCGGCGGTTGGCTAGGTCGGTGACCAGGAAGGAGAAGGGATAGGTGAAGGCGCCCCAGGTCAGCAGGTCTGCCAGCGACAGGCCGCCGACCTGGCCCTGCATCGGGAACTGCACGAGGATATTCGACGCCACGACGACAAGCGCCATGGCGGCCACGAAGGGCAGGTATCGCGTCAGGAAATTCATTTTTTTATCCTGGGTAATGGAACCAGCCGAGCGTCAAGGCGACGCTCGCTCATATCCGAGCACCGGTCTGGCCGGTGCCCGAGGCGGTCGTCGTGCCCGAAAGCTACTTAAGCGGCGGACTGCTCGGCAAGCTTCTTGGCGATCTGCTTCTTCAGCAGACGAGCGCGCTGCGACAATTCCTTGACGTCCGCCTTGACCAGGAAGGCGTCGAGGCCACCGCGATGCTCGACCGAACGCAGCGCGTTGGCCGAAATGCGCAGCCGAACGTTCTGGTTCAGCGCTTCGGAAATCAGCGTCACATTGACCAGGTTCGGCAGGAAGCGACGCTTGGTCTTGTTGTTGGCGTGGCTCACATTGTTGCCGGTCTGGACTGCCTTGGCAGTGAGTTCGCAGGTGCGGGACATTTGTCTAACCTTCAGTTTCTAAACCTGCCAAACCATTCTGCCCGCGCCAGGCGGCGCGCGGTCTCAGTCAGGCGGCCTTTGGAAAAGTTGGCGTTCCATAGTGGCATTTCGCCATTGCGTCAAGCTCCGGCACGTCGCCTGCCGTCGGGCGCGCTCCATATAAAGGCCGGATTTCATACTATAAGCCGTTCGCGAAGGGACACGCCAGGCTGGAGCCGTTGCGTTCTGGCCGAACCGCCAGGGATTCGCCAGCCGCCATGCTCCGTCCATCTCATGCATTCGCCACCCTTCTTGCCCTTGCCGTGCCGGCAACAAGCTTCGCCGCCCCCTCGCCACAGTCCTTCAAGGGCGAATATACGGTGTCCTACCTCGGCCTTTCGATCGCCAGGGCCACCTTTTCCAGCCGCTATGTGGGCGATACCTACGCCATCAACGGCACCGTCTCCGCCGCCGGGCTCGGCAGGCTGTTCGACGACACGAAAGGCACGATTTCGTCGAAAGGCATCATTTCCGACAAGCGGATGACGCCGCAGGTGTTCAGGGCCGATTATACGTCCGGTAAGAAGTCCTCCAGGGTCGACATCCGCTTCAGCAACGGGGCGGTCTCCTCCACGCAAGTCGTTCCCGCTCCAGGCAAGCGCGATCCGAAGAGCTGGGTGCCGATCGGCGACGGAGACCTGAAATCGGTGCTCGATCCGATGGCCGCGACCGTGATCCATGCCGACAGCCTGGACAAGGTCTGCGGACGCACGGTCAAGTTCTATGATGGCGAGATGCGCGCCGACCTGACACTGACCTATGCCTCCAAGGGCTCGATCGCGGTGCCGGGCTACAAGGGCGACACGGTGACCTGCAAGATGGGATTCGAGCCGGTGGCGGGCTATCGCAAGGGACGCAAGGCGCTGAACTACCTCAAGAACAAGAGCCGCATGCTGGTGACGTTTGCACCGGTCGGTCAATCCGGCGTATATGCCCCGATCCGCGCCACGGTCGGGACCCAGATCGGTCCGCTGACCATCAGCGCCGGACGGTTCGAAGCGGTAAATTAACTAATTCCGGACGGAAAACCGCAAGGCACTTTTCCTGGATTGCTAGAGGCGCCGCCGCGCGCCGGCGGGGGAGATATGGGGCGCGCAACATTGATCGGATTTTCGGCGGTCGCCATGTGGGCGCTGCTGGCGCTGCTCACCGACGCCTCGGGGCAGGTGCCGCCATTCCTGCTGTCGGCCATCACCTTCGCCATCGGCACCTGCGTCGGGCTGGCGGCCCGGCTGGTGATGCCGGCGCCCGACCGCAGTGAGAAGATCCCGCCACAGGTCTGGGTGATCGGCATAGCCGGCCTGTTCGGCTACCATTTCTTCTACTTTACGGCGCTGCGCAACGCGCCGGCAGTCGAGGCGAGCCTGATCGCCTATCTGTGGCCGCTGCTGATCGTGCTGGGTTCCGCGCTGATGCCGGGCGAGCGGCTGGCCTGGAACCATGTCGTCGGCGCGCTGCTCGGCCTTGCCGGTACCTTCCTGATCGTCACCAAGGGCGGCGGGCTGGCCTTCGACGCGCGTTATGCCTTCGGCTACGCGATGGCCGCCGTCTGCGCGCTTTTGTGGTCGTCCTATTCACTTCTGTCGAGGCGTTTCCCGTCGGTGCCGACCTCGATCGTCACCTGGTTCTGCGCGGCGACGTCGGTGCTTTCGCTGGTCTGCCATTTTCTGCTTGAGAAGACCGTGCTGCCCGACGGCCCCGGACAGTGGCTGGCGGTCATCGGGCTCGGCCTGATGCCGGTCGGCGCGGCCTTCTATGCCTGGGACACCGGCGTCAAACGCGGCAACATCCAGGTCCTGGGCGCCGCGAGCTATGCCGCGCCGCTGTTGTCGACGCTGGTGCTGATCGCCGCCGGCGTCGCCGAGCCGTCGCTGCGCATCCTCGCGGCCTGCGTGCTCATCACCGGGGGTGCTGCGCTGGCCGCGAAGTCTCTGCTGATGCGCAAGCCGGCGGTCAAAGAGGTGAACGCATGATGCCGTTTCCCGGCGGCATCGAGGCCAACGCCAACGCGACGCTTCTGTTCTCGTTCGTCGCGGCCGTGATCTACGCCTTTGCGCTCGACATGCCGGCGAAATGGACGCGCACGGCGGCAAAGACGCTTGCAGTCGCTTTGCTGGCCGTGCTTGCCGTGATGCAGGGCGGTCCGCTGCTGCTCGTCGCCGCGCTGGGCTTGAGCGCCATCGGCGACGCCTTCCTGTCGCGCGACGGCGAAAAGGCCTTCCTCGGCGGGCTGGCGAGCTTCCTCGCCGGCCATGTCGCC
>NZ_RZSB01000235.1:0-7911 GCF_004023285.1 Mesorhizobium sp. M2A.F.Ca.ET.067.02.1.1 | reverse complement strand
AAGAGGAACCACGCCGAGTCGTCAATGGCCGTGGCGCGCGCGGCGCTCGACGCGCAGGACTTCGCCACCGCGCGGCGCGAGGCGGAGGCCGCGATCCGCATGGATCGCCGCGAGGGGGCCTATCTGCTGCTCGCCGATATCGAGGAAGCCGAGACCGGCGACCAGGGCAAGGTCAGGCAGCTGCTGTCCAAAGCCGTACGCGCGCCGCGCGATCCGGCCTGGGTGGCGGACGGCGTCATCTCCGAGCGCTGGGCGCCGGTGTCGCCGGTCACCGGCAAGCTCGACGCCTTCACCTGGCGCGCGCCGATGGAGCGGCTCGGCCAGCTGATCGACAGCGAGACGGACGCCGCGGTGCCGGCGATCACAGCTGCGCCGCCCGCTGCAGCACCCGCTGAAAAGGCGATCGACATTGTTGCGGACGCGCCTGTCGAGAAGCCCTTGCCGGCGAATGGCGGCGAGAAGGACGCGGCTGTTACGGAAGATGTCAGCGAAGCTGAAACCGCTGGGCGGGGTTCGGAATTACCTCCTCTGCCCGACGATCCGGGTGTCGCGCCGGAAGAGGAAGCGGAAAAATCGCCGCGCCGGTTTCGTTTGTTCTGAGGCAGGGTTTTGGCGGGTAGGGAAAAAACATCAATGTTCGAGCGCGTATTGGCCTTCCTGAGGGACCTGCCGGCCGGCGGCGAAGCCAAGCCGAGCGCCGACGATCCGCGCGTCGCGGCCTCAGCGCTGCTCTACCACGTGATGAACGCCGACGGCGTGCGCCAGGACGTCGAATGGGAGCGCTTCAAGCAGATCCTGGCCGAGACCTATTCGGTGAGCGGCGAGGAGCTCGACGCGCTGGCCGCGGCCGGCGAGCGCGCCGACAATGAGGCGATCGACCTCTACGCCTTCACCAGCGTCTTGAAGCGCGATCTCGACGCCGAGGCGCGCAAGGCCTTCATCGGCCTGATGTGGGAAATCGTCTATGCCGACGGCGAGCTTGACGAGCTGGAGGACAACACCGTCTGGCGGGTCGCCGAGCTGATCGGCGTCGAGCGCCGTGACCGCATCGAGGCGCGCCGCAAGGCGGCGGCGCAGGTGCCCGGCGCGCGGGGCAAGTCGAGCGACGAATAACGGGACCCATCGCCTTCCATGCCACCCAGAGCGAGGCCGAGACCAAAAATCCTGATCGTGCTGCATCAGGAAACGTCGAGCCCCGGCCGCGTCGGCCATATGCTGCTGGAAGAAGGTTTCGATCTCGACGTCCGCCGGCCGCCATTGGGCGACGAATTGCCCTGCACGCTGGACGATCATGCCGGCGCGGTGGTGTTCGGCGGGCCGATGAGCGCCAATGACGAGGACGAGTTCGTCCGCCGCGAGACCGACTGGCTGCAAATCCCGCTGAAGGAGAACCGGCCGTTCCTCGGCATCTGCCTCGGCGCGCAGATGCTCGCCAACCATCTCGGCGGCAAGGTCGAGGGCCATGGCGACGGACTGGTCGAGATCGGCTGGTATCCGCTGAAGGCGACCGAGGCCGGCAGGAAGCTGCTGCACTGGCCGGAAATGGTCTATCAGTTCCACCGCGAGGGCTTTTCGCTGCCGAAGGAAGCGACGCTGCTGGCGACAGCGGAAACCTATCCCAACCAGGCGTTTCGTTACGGCGAGAACGCCTGGGGTATCCAGTTCCATGGCGAGCTGACCCGGATAATGATGCATCGCTGGGTGGTGCGCGGCGCGCATCGCTTCGAGCTCCCCGGCGCCCAGCCCGGCCGCGACCATCTCGGCGGCCGGCTGATCTGGGACATGCACCTCAAGCGCTGGCTGGGTGAGTTTTTGGGGCTGATTTTTGGCAGGCCGGCGGCGGGGTAAAGTCAACCGAATGTGCTTCGAACGGCTGTGCTCGACTCAAAAAACCGCCTCCGCCTTCAAGGATTTTGCTCGCTAGAGCGTTTCACCGTTTCACGGAAACGGCGAACCGCTCTATCTCTTTTGTCTTGACGCAATTCCTGACGGAAAACCGCTCACACTTTTCCTGGAATTGCTTCAGTAAGCTCCTGTATTTTCTCGAGGAGATTTTTGACGAGCAGTCGGTAGACGCGCGTGAGTTCGTCCGGCGACAATTCAACTCTGATGTCGTACTTGCCGGAATAGTTCGCCTGGAGATCAACGGTGCCGAACAGCGTCGTCGCGCCATCGCGAATGTCGGTGGCCACGATCATGTTCGCCAATGGCTGATCCAGCAGAATGACGCCTGGTTGTCCTGGATGATTGTGCGTTGTCGTGCGTATTTTCACAACGTAAACCTCCTGTCAGGTGAGAGCCCGCCTCGCCACATCAGCATCGGGCCCTGTCCAAGATAGAAGCCATCCCCTGGAAACGCGAGGAACAAAAACGGATGGTATCGGAGCGGCCCCGAATCTGTGTTATCCGCCGCCCCATCAATCAAAAGGAAGATATTGTGAGCGAACTGACCCTGGCCGAGGCGACCGAAAATATCTATGCCTCACTCCGAGCGGACAATGCCGACCTCGATGCGCATATCGCGGCCCTCAAGGCGGCGCTGGCACGGGAGGGGAAGAAGCAAGCGGTGTTCGATCCGGCCAGGCTGGTGCAGAACAACCGCGCCGGCCGCAAGCTGATGCAGGCCTATTTTCGTCAGCGCGGCGTCAGCGTGAGCTTCTCGGAGTAGGTCTGCTCGCGACCCGTCTCGTTGACCGACGGCGCAGCCTGATCGGCTCCAGCGTCGGATTTGGCGGCTTAGATACAGGGCGCGATCACTCGCGGCTGTTCAAATGCCGCACCTGCCGCAGCGCCGGGAACAGCCAGGCCCACAATCCCGCGACCGCGACAGCCCCGATGCCGCCGATCACCACGGCGGGGACGGTGCCGATCAGGGCCGCCATCGTGCCGGCGCGGAATTCGCCGACCTCGTTGGAGGCGCCGACGAAGACCTGGTTGACGGCGTTGACGCGGCCGCGCACCTCGTCGGGCGTCCAGAGCTGGATCAGCGTCTCGCGGATATAGACGCTGAACATGTCGGTGGCGCCGAGCAAGGCGAGGGCTGCGATAGACAGCCAGGTGATGGTCGAGACGCCAAACAGCACGGTGAAGGCGCCGAACAAGGCGACGAAGCCCAGCATGATCTTGCCGGCATGGTCGCGGAGCGGGTGACCGGCAAGCCAGACGGCGACGCAGATCGCGCCGATGCCGGGCGCCGAGCGCAGCAGGCCGAGGCCCCAGGGGCCAAGCTGCAGGATGTCGCGCGCATAGACCGGCAGCAGCGCCGAGGCGCCCGACAGAAGCACGGCGAAGAGGTCGAGCGAGATCGCGCCGAGCACGATCTTCTCGCCCCAGATATATCGGAAGCCGGCAAACAGCGTCTGCATCGTCGGCTTGTCGGTGGCCGTCTGCTGAGCGGGCTTCGGGATGGTGAAGATGAGCACCGCGGCGGCGAGCATCAATATGGCGGCGGTGGCGTAGGCGACTTCCGCCGACACGCCGTAGAGCAGGCCGCCGGCGACCGGGCCGACGATGGTCGCCGTCTGCCAGGCCGACGAGTTCCAGGCGATGGCGTTGGCGAAATCCTCCTGCGGCACGAGATTGGCGAAGAGCGAGGACGAAGCCGGTCCGTAGAAGGCCCGCGCAATGCCGAACATCACCAGCACGATGAAGATCGGCAGCGGGCCGTGAAGGCCACGCAGCGTCAGAAGCAGCAGGGCCAGCGCGCAGCCGGCCTCGACCAGCGTC
Organism: Mesorhizobium sp. M2A.F.Ca.ET.067.02.1.1; assembly: GCF_004023285.1. NCBI lineage: Bacteria > Pseudomonadati > Pseudomonadota > Alphaproteobacteria > Hyphomicrobiales > Phyllobacteriaceae > Mesorhizobium > Mesorhizobium sp. M2A.F.Ca.ET.067.02.1.1. The sequence continues at coordinate 4,185 of NZ_RZSB01000235.1, read as the reverse complement.
GCCAGCGTCATAATCAGCCGGCGGCCGAAGCGGTCGGCGACCACCCCGGTGACCAGGACCAGAAGCAGCGAAGGCAGGAACTGGACGATGCCGACAATGCCGAGATCGAACGGGTCGCGGGTCAGGTCGTAGACCTGCCAGCCGACCGCAACGGACACGATCATCGTGGCGAAGGTGGTGAGGAAACGCGCCGTCCAGTAGCTGACGAACGGGCGGTGCCGGAACGCGGCGTAACGCTGGTCTGGTGAGGTTGCTTCGACGGTCATGATTCGAGGGCCCCGTTGCGACAATGGCCGGCGGGGCACTTCCACGATGGGGGCTGGTCCGGCCAGAACCCTTTAGCCCAGTTCGTCCTGCCATGCGCGCAAAAATCCGCGCTGGATCAAAGAAAATCGAATTTTTGCCCGGACGGCGATTCAGCTCCGCAACGCGGCGGAGATGGCGGCCAGCCCGCCGCGCAGCTCCGCTTCCGTCGGCCAGCCGAAGCCAAGGCGGAAGAAGCGCTTCGGCATCTCGAACCAGTGGCCGGGACCGACATAGGCGCCGTGCTCCTCCAGCAGCCGGGTGTAGAAGCGGTTGAGGTCGAAGCCCGCATCGACATTGAGCCGCGGGAACCCGACGACGCCGCCTTGCGGCCGCACCCAGTCGACCAGCGTCTCGCCGTCGATCCAGGCCTGCACGATGTCGCGGCGCCTTGCCATCTCCGGCAGCAGCGAGGCGAGGAAGGCGTCACGGCGTTCAAGCGTGGCGCGGGCGATCGCCTCGTCGATGACGCTGCCGCAGATGCCGATCTGCTCCTTGGCGGCAAGGAAGGTTTCCTGCAGCTCCGGATCGCGAGTCAGCAGCCAGCCGATGCGGATGCCCGGAATGCCGAAGGCTTTGGACAGGGAGCATACGCTGATGGCGCTTGGGCTGAGCGAGGCCGCCGCCGGCAGGCGCTCGCCGTAGGAGAGATCGCGATAGGTCTCGTCGACCAGCAGGCGGCACTTGTGATGTTCGGCAAGCGCGATCAGCGCGTCGAGATCGGCGCGTGTCATCATCGTGCCGGTCGGGTTGTGCGGGCAGGTGACGCTGATCAGTTTCGTGTTCGGCCGCAGCTCCGCCTTCACGTGCTCGATGTCGATGGCAAAGCCCTGGTCGAAATCGAGATCGACATAGGAGATGGCGCAGCCGATCGCCTTCGGCGTCTCGATGTTGGTGGCGTAGTTCGGCCGGACGACGACAAGATGGTCAGCGGGCGACAGCAGCGCGGTGGCGATGATGAACAGAGCGCCGGCCGCGCCCGCCGTCACCAGCACATCGGCGTGGGAAAGGCCGTTGTCCTGCGCGGCGATCAGCGCGCGCAGGTCCTTGTCGCCGCGATGCTCGCCATAGAACAAGGTGAGGTCCGGCAGCGTCAGACCGATGTCGGAGAGTTTCTGGTCGGCGATCGAGCTTTCGGAGAGGTTGTAGCGGATGCGGTCGTAGCCGTATTCCTCCGGCGCTTCCTTCTCGATCAGCATCCTGGCGTAGTTCATGGTCGGTTCCCCCAATGGAACAGTTCACCGTTTCCACGAAACGGTGAACCGCTCCCCCTTTTTGTTCTTGCGCAATTCCAGACGGAAAACCGCGTCACACTTTTCCTGGAATTGCTCTGGCGGTAGCAACCAAGCCACAAAAGCAGGAAGCCTGCCAAGGCGGATTCCTCGGCAGGCTTCCTCAAATCATTGGTGCAGGCGCGCTATTTCAGGCGAGCGATTCAGACGGGCGCCTTGGCCTTCCTGCCCTTGGCTGGCTTCACCGGTTCCGGCTCCGCCTTGCGGCCGAGGCCGATCGATTTGGCCAGCTGCGAGCGCGAAGCCGCATAGTTGGGAGCGACCATCGGATAGTCGACCGGCAAGCCCCATTTGGCGCGGTAGGCTTCGGGCGTCAGGCCGAAATGCACGCCGATATGGCGCTTCAGGGATTTGAACTTCTTCCCGTCCTCGAGGCAGATGATGTAGTCAGGCGTCACCGAGCGCCTGGGATTGACGGCGGGGGTCGGCGGGGGGGCCGCGGGGTCCGCCGGCTGGCTGATCCCGCCGATCGATGAGGCGACGCTGGCGATCAGCCCGCCCAGGTCCGAAGCGGGCAGGCGGTTTTTCGCGACATAGGCCGATACGATGTGAGCGGTGAGCTCGAGCAGGTCGACTTCCTTGGCTGTGCTGGTGTCTTCGTCCACGTAGTCCCTCCATTTCCTACCGCAAGGCCGCGAAACCGATCCGGCTTTCGCGGCGTGTAATCTCAAAGCGCTGCCAGCGTTGTTGGCGAATTCGAAAGCCGCAGGGGCCGCAGACCGGCGAATTCCTAGTCGGCAAATCTGCGCGACGCAACGTTTGTCGCATCAATACACGCTGTTTTGAACAATTATACTGAAATGTAACTATATCAGACGATCAGCGCCTTGTCGCGCCATAGACGAAATCCACCCTCGAAAGCGCGAGTGTTGTCGCCGCGCCGGGATTTTTCAGGCAATTCATCGAGCTTGTCGACATTGCCGCCGCCGATCACGACATAGTCCGGCTGCAAGGCGGCCCGAAGCCTGCCCACGACGTCGAAAACGTATTTGCGCCACTTCTTCTTCCCGTGCTTCACCAGGCCGCGCTCGCCGACATAATCCTCGAAAGTCGCGCCCTTCTTGTAAGGCAGATGGGCAAGCTCCATCGGCTGGCCGACATTCCTGATGATCATGGCGGCGCCCAGGCCCGTGCCGAGGCCGAGGAACAGCATGCGGCCCCCGTCATAGCTGCCGATCGCCTGCATCAGCGCGTCGTTGACGAGCTTCACCGGCTTGCCGAAAGCGGCGGTGAAATCATAGCCGTTCCAGCCCTTGCCGAGATTGAAGGGATCGAGCGAGGGCTTGTTGTCCGTTACAGGGCCGGGAAAGCCCATCGAGATCAAGTCGTAGGTCAGGCCCTCCGCCAGTTTCCCGACCGAAGCGACGACCTGGTCGGGGGTCAGGCTCGGGCCGGACGGAACGCGGCGCATCTCGCCGCCGGCGCTGGTGAGGATCTTCACATGCGAGCCGCCGACATCGATGCTGAGCACGATCGGATCGCTGCCCGTCGCGGCGGTCTTTGCTGCCTTCGCCATTCCCTCCTCCCCGGAAATTATCTGGTCGGATTGATCCAGCCATCGGGCGGGCCGAAGCCTTTCATGGCGTCGGCCGGCCCCCAGGTCTTGGGCGCGTAGATTGCCGGCGGCGTGGTGTCGCCGAGCACCGGGCCGACGATGCGCCAGGCAAGCTCTGCGGCGTCCTGGCGCGTGAACAGCTGGCCATTGCCGTTCATGGCGTCGCCGATCAGCCTTTCGTAAGGCGGCATGTCGCCCTTGGAGTCGTCGAGCGCGGTGAGCTCCACCTGCTCGCCGATCATGTCGTCGCCGGCCCTCTTGCGCTGAGCGCCGATCGAGATTGCCACCTGCGGGTCGATGCGGAAGCGCACGTAATTGGCGTCGTCCGGCTTGATCGGATCGAAGACGTCGAGCGGCGGCCGCTTCAGCCGCACGATCACCTCGGTGGCGTGCACCGGCATGTTCTTGCCGGCGCGGATGAAGAAGGGCACGTCGCGCCAGCGCCAGGTGTCGACGAAGAAGCGCACCGCGGCGAAGGTCTCGACCGGCGAGTTGGGCCTGACGCCCGGCTCGGCCAGATAGCCGTCGAACTGGCCGCGCACGACGTCGTCCCTGGTCAGCGTGCGGATCGCGCGCAGCACCTGCACCTTCTCGTCGATCAGGTCGTCGGCCGAGCGGCCGACCGGCGGCTCCATGGCGAGCAGAAGCAGGATGTTGAGCAAATGGTTCTCGATCACGTCGCGGATGCAGCCGACATCGTCATAGAATTTGCCGCGGCCCTCGATGCCGAAATCCTCGGCCATGGTGATCTGCACGCTCTCGACGAAGTTGCGGTTCCAGATCGGCTCGAGGAAGGAGTTGGCGAAGCGGAAATAGAGCAGGTTCTGGATCGCCTCCTTGCCAAGATAGTGGTCGATGCGGAAGATCGACTGCTCGTCGAACACCAGATGCAGCACCCGGTTCAGCCAGCGCGCCGACTGCAGATCGTGGCCGAAGGGTTTTTCGATCATCAGCCGCGCGCCGCGCGCGGTGCCGGACTGCTCCAACCCCTGCACGACGGTCTCGAACATCGTCGGCGGCACGGCCATATAGTGC
>NZ_RZSB01000234.1:0-7912 GCF_004023285.1 Mesorhizobium sp. M2A.F.Ca.ET.067.02.1.1 | reverse complement strand
TCGCCGGACTGGAGGCGCCGAGCACGGGCCGCGTGCTGCTCGACGGCAAGGCGGTCACAAGGCCGGGACCAGACCGCGGCATGGTGTTCCAATCCTACACGCTGTTTCCCTGGCTGACGGTCGCCGAAAACATCGGTTTCGGCCTGCACGAGCAAGGCCGGCCCGAGCGCGAGCGCAACGAGATCGTCGCCTCCTATATCGATCTCGTCGGCCTGAAAGGCTTCGAGAGCCACTGGCCGAAACAGCTTTCGGGCGGCATGCAACAGCGCACGGCAATTGCGCGGGCGCTGGCCAACGATCCCGAAATCCTGCTGCTCGACGAGCCGTTCGGTGCGCTCGACAACCAGACGCGCGGGTTGATGCAGGAATTGCTGCTCGGCATCTGGGAGCGGCGCAAGAAGACGGTGCTGTTCGTCACCCATGACATCGAAGAGGCGATCTTCATGGCGTCGCGGGTGATCGTGATGAGCGCCCGGCCCGGCCGCATCAAGTCGGACGTGCCAGTCGACCTGCCGCATCCGCGCCACTACACGCTGAAGACCAGCCCGGAATTCTCGGCGCTCAAGGCGCAGCTCACCGAAGACATCCGTATCGAGGCGATGCGGACGGCGCAGGTGTAGTCAGTTCGACACATACTGGATCGGGTCGGGAAAAATGCTTGGCTCGTTCAAGAGACGTTTTAGCCGTGGAAGATCACGGACGGGAGCTTCCAGAGTCGCCATGAACGCAGCCCATTTCTCCGCGTCGAGACCGAAGCTGCGCCGGTCGGCCAGATTGTCGAATTGAGTCGCTCTCGTGGTCATGTGACACCTGATCAAGCCGCCAGCAATTGCTTGCGGTCGACGCGCTCCTGCTGCGGCGAGCGGGCATAGAGTTCGCGGTAGCATTTGGAGAAATGCGAGGCGGAAACGAAGCCGCATGCGACTGCCACTTCGACCACCGGCAGCGACGACTGGATGAGCAGATGCCTGGCGCGGTCGAGCCGGATCTCCAGATAGTAGCGGGCGGGCGACCGGCCCATCTCGGTGCGGAACAGGCGCTCGATCTGCCGGCGCGACAGATCGACATGGTCGGCGATCTCGATCAGCGACAGCGGTTCGGAGAGGTTCGCCTCCATCAACTCGATGATGGTGAGCACCTTGGAATTTTGAACGCCGAGGCGGGCACGCAGCGGCAGGCGCTGGCGATCGGTCGGGCTGCGCACGCGGTCGGTCAGCACCTGCTCGCAGACGCGGTTGACCAGGCTCTCGTCGAAATCATCGCCGATCAGCTTCAGCATCATGTCGAGCGCGGCGGTGCCGCCGGCGCAGGTGTAGACATTCTGGTCGATTTCGAAGAGGTCGGCGAAGACATTGGCTTTGGGGAAGGCCTCGGAGAAGCCCGGAAGGTTTTCCCAATGGATGGCGCAGCGTTTGTTGGACAGCAGGCCCGCGGCGGCCAGGATATGCGCGCCTGTGCACAGGCCGCCCACCGCAACGCCGCGATTATACTCCTCGCGCAGCCAGGCGAAGGCCGATTTGTTGTGATAGCGCTCGACATTGATGCCGCTGCAGACGATCGCCATGTTCGGCCGGTCCGGCCCGGCCATCTTCCTGCGCTCCTCCTCCAGCGACGTGTTAACGGCGCATTCGACGCCGTTCGAGGCGCGAACCGGTTTGCCGTCGATGCTCGCCAGGCGCCAGCTATAGGCCTCGTAGCCGAGCATCCGGTTGGCCGAGCGAAGCGGATCGAGCGCCGTCGCGAAGGCGATCATGGTGAAGTCGGGAACGAGGAAGAATACAAACGATCTCTTGATCGGGTGCTTTACGGCATTCACGGTGAAACCTCACGCAGCCATGACGCGAACAGGATGTCGCGAACAGCATAGCGACAACAGGAAAAACCATTCCTGTCAATCGGGTAGGCGGCTAAGTGAAGATTAAATTTGCGACACGAGTCGCAAATGGGCAATAGGTGCAACCGCAGGGCGTCGCTGCACCGACGACAAGTGGCAATACCGAAATGAAAACGCCGCCACGGCAAGCCGGGCGGCGTTTGAATTCAGCTAATCGGTACTGGATTGTCTCAGGCAACGAAGCCGAGACGAGCAGCGGCCACGGCGCCGGTCTGGCCGGGCATGGTCTTGGCGAGACGCTGACGCTCCAGAGCGGTCGTCAAGTTCATTTCGCGGCGGGCAAACAGGCGGGCAAAGAGCTTCATCATCATCTCCATTTGGTTGCTCAGACGGGTCGCCTTCGCTTGATGGAGTGGGGCAGCTCGTTTTTGCTGGCGCCGATATAGGCTCGCTTCGGCAAAAACTAAATCGCAAAAACGAAGCGCTTGATATGAAAAGCGACACGATATGCGACATTTTTGGGCAATGTGCCCATAATTTCCTATTGTTTACAGTGCTTTACCTGGCCTGTTAACCCGCTATGCGGGTGGTTCATATGCGTCATGCAGCGGCGGCATGGCTGGAAAAGTCGTTTGAATGCAAACAAAAAGGCCTAAAAAACAAAAGGCCTGCCGAGCTGACGCGGCAGGCCTTCAGATCTTTATACACACGTGATTACTTCGCTCCGGCCCAGCTTCCGACACCGTGGCGCAAGCCGGTCTTTACGTCGGCTGCTTCCGGCCAGCCGATATCCTTCTGCAGTTCGATCGGCAGCGCATGGATGGCGCGTTCGGTCTGATAGCGGGCGCGGGCCGCGCTGAAATCGGTCGCAAGCCGACCGATGGACGACAGGATAGACATTTCTTTCTCCTCTATGCGGGCAGGGAGGCGCCCGTCACTGCGTTAAGTCAGGTCTGTTTCAGCTTCATTTCATGTCGATTGCAGGACTGTGTCAGGGTCGTTTCATGGCTGCTTTTGGCAGCATCCTGCATCGATCGAGTTGACTATGCGCCCGGACTGATGTTCAATCAAACGAAATGGAATGATGGATTGCATCAGAAAAATTGAAGGTCGGCTCCCATGAACGCCCCGCTCAATCACCCTTTGCCGCTGCTTGACCTCGATGTGCTGCGCACTTTCGTGGCGATCGCCGAGACCGGCTCCTTCACCACCGCCGCCAACGCGGTGTTCCGAACGCCGTCGGCCGTCTCCATGCAGATCAAGAAGCTGGAGGATATTCTCGGCCGTTCCGTGTTCGCGCGCGATGCGCGTTCGGTGACGCTGACGACGGATGGCGAGATGCTGCTCGGCTATGCCCGCCGGCTTTTGTCGATCAACCGCGAGGTGGTGTCGAAGTTCATCATCCCCGACATTGTCGGCGTGGTGCGGCTTGGCTCCCCGGACGACTATGGCGAGCGCGTGCTGCCGCATGTGCTGAAGCGCTTCGCGCAGTCGCATCCTTCGATCGCCGTCGACGTCACCATCGACCAGAGCATCAATCTGCGCCGGCGCATGGATGACCGCGCGCTCGACATCACGCTGCTCACCAATTCCTACAAGACCAGCGCCGTCGGCGCGGAGGTCCTGCTGACCGAGCCGATCGTGTGGGCAGGCGCCAAGGGCGGCTGCGCGCATCTGCGCGAACCTTTGCCGGTGTCGCTGTGGGAGGAGGGCTGCGCCTGGCGGGCCGGCGCGCTCGAAGCGCTCGGACGCGAGGGCCGCAACTACCGCATCGCTTATATGAGCGCCCACACGGCCGGCCAGCGCGCCGCAATCATGGCCGACCTTGCGGTGGCGCCGCTGCCGAAATCCTTCCTTGGCGACGAGATGGTCTCGCTGGGCGCCAAGGACGGCATGCCCGAGATCGGCACCTACAATCTCGCCATGGTGGTGGCGCCCGACGCCAGCGCGCCGGTGAAGGCTGTCGCCGACCATATCCGCGCGACGTTCGAACTGTTTCGCGAGACCGGCAAGTTCTGACGAACGTGATCGACCGACTTTCGGTGCTCAGCGACCTCGTTGCGTTCGCAAAGCCGATTGAGCGGCTGACCGACATGATTGACGAGCTTGGCTGGTCGGATACGCCGATCGTTGTCCTTAGCGCCGATCACATAGCGAGGACGCTCCGTCGCTTTCTCACGGGGGAGCTAGCCGCGTCCGACGTGGAGGAATGGGCAAATCTGATCGAACTCAGAGACGATATCGGCTACCAGCCCGATCGAAGCGATGAAATCGCCGATGCGATCTTCGTACTCGCAAATCCGGTCATCAACGGAACTCTTGATAGGCCCTGGGCCGACGAGTTGACCGTCTCCCTTTCGGCTTGACTGCGGGCTTCATCCCTCAGGAACGATACGATGCTGTCGCGCGCGCGGCGCGCTTCTGGCATCTCGATCAGCGGCCAGACGTGGAACATGCCCTCCTCGTAGACCACGTCCACCTCCACGCCGGCAGCCCGCGCCCGTTCGGCGAAGATGAGATTGTCTGGTGTCAGCATGTCGCGTGAGCCGGTCAGCAGCAGCGTTTTCGGCAGCAGGGACAAGTCGCCGTAAAGCGGGCTGATGTGCCAGTCTTTGCGGTCGAAACCGGCGCTGTAGAGGCGCACTGCTTCCAGCCCACCCGGAATGCCCAGCCAAGGATCCTGGCGCTCGGCCTCGAAGACTTCAGGATTTGCAAGCGAAACGTCGAGGCCGGGCGAGATCAGCACATGGCGCGACGGCGAGGGCAGGCCGTCCTCGGTCGCCATCATGGTTAGCACGACGGCCATGTTGCCGCCGGCGGAATCGCCCATGAAGACGATGTCTTCGGCCTCGGTGCCTTCGAGCATGCGCCGGTAGACGTCGCCGACCATGCCGAACATGTCGTGGAAATCGTGCTCGGGCGCGATCGGGTAGATCGGCACGGTGATGCCGAAACCGAGACGCTCGGCCATCTCGGCGATCAGCCCCCAGTGGTAGGAGGTGATCTGAAAAACATAGGCGCCGCCATGCAGGTAAAGTATGCGCCGGCGTTCGCCCGCCTTCGGCGCGATCTCATAGACGGGAGAGCCGTCGATCTCGGTCTCGGTTATGTCCAGCCGCGCCTTGAGCAAGGCCGGCGGATGATGGTCCTCGGTCTTGCGGGCATAGGCAATCCAGCGCTGCAGGTTCTCGGGGCTGGAAAACGCCTTCTTGCGGCTGTGCCGCAGGACGAACGAAACGAGGTGGCTTTTCAAACTGGGCATGCGGATACACGGATCTCGGCAGAGCCGACTAAGAGAATTCCTCCCGCTTTTCGAAGATCGTACCGCAGTTAAAAATGTCAAGGATTCACGCTGGCACATCGGCGTGATCCGGTGGTCTACGCAATTACGGAGGGGCTATGGCGAAGTCGCCGAGCCTGTCGCTGCGTGCTTTCCCTGGAATTGCTCAGCGCCGCTTCGGCAGCAGCGCGGCGCGCAGCATGTTGTCGCCCGCCGCCGGAGCCGCATCGCGGCCCCGGCGCTTGCCGAGCAGCTTGCATTTGTCGGCGAAGGTCATCAGCGCGGCGTGCCCAGGAGCAGCTTGTGCAGTGCTGCCTGAGGATCGCTCGGCGGCGAGGCCGGCCAGCCGATATCCTTCTGGACATGCGCCGGCAGATCGTTGAGCGCGCGGATCGCCTTGTTCCTGGCATGAGCCTGCCTGATGGTGACACCGAAGCGGCTGAGATTTCCGAACATTGACATTTTCTTCTCCCTTGAAGACCAGCGGCGGCCGCGAATGATCCCCGGCCGCTATGCGATGGCCGCTAAATGCGTCACGCCTGTATCGGGTCGATTTCGCGAGAACAGAGCTTCGGTTTCCAGATCGGGCGGATCCGGAAACATTTGCATGCAAATGAAGTTCAAGTGTTGGAGGCGGAAAGAAGCCTACGCACGACCCCGCCGCGCCGCGCGCTCCTCGCGTGAGCGCCGGCGCGGGGTGGCGTCGCCTGCGGCGCCGTCCTCGCTCATTGCCTTGCGCGGCGGCAGCTTCACCGCGGCGGCCAGCTTGGGGAAGGGGTCGACCTTGTTCGGCAGCGCCATGGCGTAGACGAAGTGCTCCTGGAACTTCGGTTCCAGCGCCGTCTCGATCTTCTCGATCCTGCTCACCGTCTCTTCGATCTCGCGACGGTAGCCACGGTTCAAGAGCGCCATGCGCGCTCCGGCGCCGGCGGCGTTGCCGACGGCCGAGACCTTGTCGAGGTCGCAGTCCGGGATCAGGCCAAGGACCATGGCGTATTTCGGATCGATGAAGGAGCCGAAGGCGCCGGCGAAATGGATGCGGTCGACATGATCGGTGTGCTGCTTTTCCATCAACAGCTTGGTGCCGGCATAGAGCGCCGCCTTGGCAAGCTGGATGGCGCGGACGTCGTTCTGGGTGATGGTGATCTTCGGCTCGCCTTCCTTCAGCACATAGGAGAAGGTGCGGCCGTTGGCCACGATGCGCGGCGAGCGCATGCTGAGCGATCCATCGACGACGCCGTCCTCCGAAATGATGCCGGACAGATACATCTCGGCGATCACTTCGATGATGCCGGAGCCGCAAATGCCGGTGACGCCGGTCGCCTGCACGCTTTCGGCGAAGCCCGGCTGATCCGACCACAGTTCCGAGCCGATGACGCGGTAGCGCGGCTCCAATGTGTCGGGATCGATGCGGACGCGCTCGATAGCGCCGGGCGCCGCTCGCTGGCCGCCAGAGATTTCCGCGCCCTCGAAGGCCGGGCCGGTGGGGGACGAGGCCGCCACGACGCGGGTCCGGTTGCCCAGCACGATCTCGGCATTGGTGCCGACGTCGACGATCAGCATCATCTCGTCCTGGCGATGCGGGCCTTCCGACAGCGTGACAGCCGCGGCGTCGGCGCCGACATGGCCGGCAATGCAGGGCAGCATGTAGAGGCGGGCGCCCTGGTTGAGCTTCAAGCCAATGTCGGAGGCCTTGATGCGCACCGCGCCCGAGACGGCGAGCGCGAAGGGCGCGCCGCCGAGCTCGGTCGGATCGATGCCGAGGAACAAATGATGCATGATCGGATTGCCGACGAAGACGGAATCCAGGATGTCCGCGCGCTGGACGTTGCCTTCGGCGCACACCTTGTCGACCAGGCTGGAAATGGCCTCGCGCACGGCGACCGTCATGCCCTCGCGGCCGTCCGGGTTCATCATCACATAGGAGACTCGGCTCATCAGATCCTCGCCGAAGCGGATCTGCGGATTGGAGGTGCCGGAGGACGCAGCGACGCGGCCCGACAGCAGCGACACCAGATGCATGGCAATGGTGGTCGAGCCGATGTCGCAGGCAAGGCCGTAGGCCTCGTTCTTCAGGCCCGGCCACAGCGCGATGACGCGAGCGATGTCGCTATCGGCATCCTTGTGGATGGCGGCCGTCGCGGTCCAGTTGCCCTTGCGCAGGATGCCTTGCACCTGCGGCAGAAGGTAGAAGTCGAATTCGAGATTCTTGAGACCCCAGTCTTTCATCAGGGCGATCTTGAGCCGGTCGAGATCGCCGAGCGGCTTGTGCATGTCGGGCTCTTCGATCTCGACATAGCACATGCGGATCGCCGTATCGCGGGCGATCACCCTGGTGTCGGCGTCCTTGCGTATGGTCTGGGCGTTGATGACCGTGTCCTGCGGCACGTCGATGACGAGGTCGCCGAGTATCTGTGCCGAGCAGGAAAGACGGCGCCGCTCGGGCAGGCCGCGCACGCGCTCGTAGCGCTCTTCCTTGGCGCCCTTAGGCGAGATGTGGTCGTTGGACGAGATGATCTTGTGCTTGGCGAAATTGCCTTCCTGCACCTCGATCTGGCAGCGCCCGCAGGTGGCGCGGCCGCCGCACACGCTTTCGACATAGACGCCGAGCTGGCGCGCCGCATCAAGCACCGGCGTGCCGACCGGGAACCGGCCGCGCTTGCCCGACGGCATGAACAGGACGAGCGGATCGGTGATGTTGGGGGGAGGATTCATGCTGGCACGCGTCTCGATGGCAATTGCCGATGCCGTTTAACGGATCGTTCTACTATTGGGCGGAGAGTCCGTTGGTCCAGGGG
>NZ_RZSB01000233.1:0-7946 GCF_004023285.1 Mesorhizobium sp. M2A.F.Ca.ET.067.02.1.1 | reverse complement strand
ATTCCTTGCCAAAGATGTTGAGGACTACACACGAAGTGCAGCGGCGACTGGTCTTTATCGTATTTGGAAGCTGGGAACGACCTCCGATATCGATGATCTGCTAGGCCTCATAGCACTTTGGCCAGAGGATTCTCGGTACTCCACCTCTATTTCCGCGATCGGATGCGCATTCCTTCTCATGCATCGCCTTCAGGACCGTCGTCTCTCTCTGGCGCTCAGGCGATTGTTGGAGACGCTGCACGAAGAACTCACACGAGATAACGAATTAGCAGTCGGCCTCTTCATTCATGCCTGTTGGTCCGCGTATGACAATTGGGCACAGGGCCACCGACAGCGCCGCATCCATTTCGATACGATCGAAGAGGCGTTGCCGATATATTGGGATCGCCAGAAATACCTCTTGGAACCAATAAACTAATGGCCAAATCGCGGGTTCAGTTCATCTGCCAGAATTGCGGCTCGGTGCATCAGCGCTGGGCGGGCAAATGCGATGCCTGCGGCGAGTGGAACACGCTGGTCGAGGAAGGCACTGCCGGCGGCATCGGCTCGGGGCCGGCCAACACGCGCAACGCCCGCAAGGGCCGCGCCGTGGTGCTGACCAGCTTAGCCGGCGACATCGAGGACGCGCCGCGCATCGTGTCCGGCATCTGCGAGCTAGACCGCGCCACCGGCGGCGGTTTCGTGCGCGGCTCGGCGCTGCTGGTCGGCGGCGACCCGGGCATCGGCAAGTCGACGCTTTTGACGCAAGCCGCCGCCGCGCTCGCCTCGAAGGGCCACCGCATCGTCTATGTCTCGGGCGAGGAGGCCGTCGCGCAGATCAGGCTGCGCGCCCAGCGCCTCGGCGTTGCCTCGACGCCGGTCGAGCTCGCCGCTGAAACCAATGTCGAGGACATTCTGGCGACCATCGCCGACGGCAAGCGGCCGGACCTCGTCATCCTCGATTCCATCCAGACGCTGTGGACCGACCTTGCCGATTCGGCGCCGGGCACCGTCACCCAGGTACGCGCGGCCGCTCAAGCCATGATCCGCTATGCGAAATCCACGGGTGCTGCGATCGTGCTCGTCGGCCATGTCACCAAGGAGGGCCAGATCGCCGGCCCGCGCGTGGTCGAGCACATGGTCGACGGCGTGCTTTACTTCGAAGGCGAAGGCAACCATCACTTCCGCATCCTGCGCACGGTGAAGAACCGCTTTGGGCCAACCGACGAGATCGGCGTCTTCGAAATGTCGGATAAGGGCTTGCGCGAGGTTTCCAATCCGTCCGAGCTTTTCCTCGGCGAACGCCACGCGAAATCCCCGGGCGCCGCGGTTTTCGCAGGCATGGAGGGCACGCGGCCGGTGCTGGTCGAGATCCAGGCGCTGGTCGCTCCCTCCTCGCTCGGCACGCCGCGCCGCGCCGTCGTCGGCTGGGACGGAGCGCGGCTGTCGATGGTGCTCGCCGTCCTCGAGGCGCATTGCGGCGTGCGCTTCGGCCAGCACGACGTCTATCTCAACGTCGCCGGCGGCTATCGGATCTCGGAGCCGGGGGCCGATCTGGCGGTCGCCGCGGCATTGGTTTCGTCGCTCACCGGTCTTGCCCTTCCCGCCGATTGCGTCTATTTCGGCGAAATCAGCTTATCGGGCGCCGTGAGGCCGGTTGCGCATGCGCAGCAACGCCTCAAGGAAGCCGAAAAGCTGGGCTTTGGAAGCGCGGTGCTGCCGCTCGGCAGCGAGGAAGTTGCCGGGGGGATCGGGGCCGGCGCGTTCCAGCCCACCGAGCTTGCCGACCTTGTGGCGCGCATAGCCGGCTCACGGCGCAGCCGTGCCGACGACGATGAGTGACGCGGCTCGTCGGGCCGTAAGACAGGAAGTGGGGCGAGGATCATGCCGATTACGCTGCTTGACGGAATTCTCGTCGGCTTCACCCTGGTTTCAGCAATGCTCGCCATGGTGCGCGGCTTCTCCCGCGAAGTGCTATCGGTGGTTTCCTGGGCAGCGGCGGCGGCAGCGGCGTTCTTCTTCTACAAGCCGGTGCTTCCCTATGTGCAGCCCTATATCGACAACGACAAGATCGCGATGGCCGCTTCAGCGGGTATCGTCTTCCTGATCGCGCTGATCGTCGTCTCCGTCATCACGATGAAGCTTGCCGACTGGATCATCGATTCGCGTATCGGCGCGCTCGACCGTACGCTCGGCTTCCTCTATGGCGCGGCGCGCGGCATCCTGGTGGTCGCGGTGGCGCTCCTGTTCTTCAACTGGCTTGCCGGCGCCAAGGCGCCCGCCTGGATCGCCAACGCCAAGTCGCGGCCGTTGCTCGAGACGATCGGCGCCAAGCTCGAAAGCGTGCTGCCGGAAAACACCGAGGAACTGGTCAACAAATACACGCATAAGGGCACGCCGCAGGCTGGCGCGCCGGCCACGACCGATCAGCCCGCGGCAGAGCCGCCGGCCGGCGACGACAACGCGCCGGCGCCCGACGACAGCGAGGGCGAGGCGCCTGCCGACAACGAGCCGGCTCCGGCGCCCGCCCCGGCTCCCGCTCCAGCGCCGGCAAACTGAAATCCAGGCCAGCCATAGCGCTGGCCTGAGGCAATTTGTGAATGCCTGACGAGGTGCGTTGCGTTCCGTCAGAGATCGCCCTATATGGCGGCTTTAGCGGAGCTTGAGCACCAGATGGCAGACTCAACGGCAGATGCAGGCAATGTCCTTTCCGCCGAGGCCGACGACCATTTCCACGACGAATGCGGCGTGTTCGGCATCTTCGGCCGGCAGGACGCGGCCGCCATCGTCACACTCGGCCTGCACGCCCTGCAGCATCGCGGCCAGGAAGCGGCAGGCATCGTCTCCTATGACGGCACCCAGTTCCATGTCGAGCGCCATGTCGGCCTGATCGGCGACACCTTCACCAAGCAGCGCGTCATCGACAGTTTGCAGGGTAATCGCGCCATCGGCCATACGCGCTATGCCACCACCGGCGGCGCCGGGCTGCGCAACATCCAGCCCTTCTTCGCCGAGCTTGCGGAGGGCGGTCTTGCCGTCGCCCACAACGGCAACCTCACCAACGCGCTCACCGTGCAGCGCGCTCTGCAGAAGCAGGGCTCGATCTTCTCGTCGACCTCCGACACCGAGACGCTGCTGCACTTGGTCGCGACCAGCAAGGAGCGCGATCTGAATTCGCGCTTCATCGAAGCGGTGCGCCAGGTGGAGGGCGCCTTCTCGTTGGTGGCGATGACGGCCAAGAAGATGATCGGCTGCCGCGACCCGCTCGGCATCCGCCCGCTGGTGCTGGGCGACCTCGACGGCGCCTGGATCCTGGCATCAGAGACCTGCGCGCTTGACATCATCGGCGCCCGCTTCGTGCGCGACATCAAGCCCGGCGAGATGGTGGTCATCACCTCCAAGGGGATCGAGAGCATCTTCCCGTTCGAGCCGCAGAAGACGCGCTTCTGCATCTTCGAATATGTCTATTTCGCGCGGCCGGATTCTTCGGTCGAGGGCCGCAACGTCTACGAGGTGCGCAAGCGCATCGGCGCGGAACTGGCGCAGGAAAACCCGGTCGAGGCCGACATCGTCGTGCCGGTGCCGGATTCCGGCACGCCGGCCGCAATCGGCTTCTCCCAGGCCGCCGGCATTCCCTTCGAGCTCGGCATCATCCGCAACCACTATGTCGGGCGCACCTTCATCCAGCCTGGCGATTCGATCCGCCACATGGGCGTTAAGCTGAAGCACAACGCCAACCGCCGCATGATCGAGGGCAAGCGCGTGGTGCTGGTCGACGATTCGATTGTGCGCGGCACCACCAGCCAGAAGATCGTGCAGATGGTGCGCGATGCCGGCGCGAAGGAAGTGCATATGCGCATCGCCTCGCCGCCGACCAGCGCATCCTGCTTCTACGGCGTCGACACGCCGGAAAAGTCGAAGCTGCTGGCATCGCGCATGACGGTCGAAGAGATGGCCGAGTTCATCCGTGTCGATTCGCTCGGTTTTCTGTCGATCGACGGGCTCTACCGCGCCGTCGGCGAGGCGCGCCGCGACAACGACCAGCCGCAATTCTGCGACGCCTGCTTCACGGGACAGTCCCCCACCCGCCTGCTCGACTTCGAAGGCCACGACAATGTGCGCACGCTGTCGCTGCTGGCGTCGAGCGGGTCGTAGGCCGCGGTATCTGTTTTGACGCAATTCCGGACGGAAAACCGTCAGACACTTTTCCTGGAATTGCTTTAGCCCACGGAATTCTCGCATGACCCTCGACCTTTCCGGCCGCGTGGCGGTCGTCACCGGCGCCTCGCGCGGCATCGGCTATTTCATCGCCAAGGAACTGGCGGCAGCCGGCGCGCATGTCATCGCGGTGGCGCGCACGGTGGGCGGGCTGGAAGAGCTCGACGACCAGATCAAGGCTGATGGGCGCGGACAGGCGACGCTGGTGCCGCTCGACCTCACCGACATGGCAGGCATCGACCGGCTGGGCGGCGCCATCCATGAGCGCTGGGGCAAGCTCGACATCCTTGTCGCCAACGCCGCCGTGCTCGGCGTCATTTCGCCGATCGGCCATGTCGAGGCCAAGACCTTCGAGAAGGTGATGACCATCAACGTCACCGCGACGTGGCGATTGATCCGCTCGGTCGACCCGCTGCTCAGGCTTTCCGATGCCGGCCGCGCCATCATCATGTCCGCCAACTCCGCCCATTCGGCGCGTGCCTTCTGGGCGCCCTACGCGGCGTCCAAGGCGGCGGTGGAGACGATGATGCGCTCTTGGGCGCATGAGACCGAGAGCCTGCCGCTCAGGGTCAACGCCGCCGATCCCGGCGCCACCCGCACCGCGATGCGCGCGCAGGCGATGCCCGGCGAGGATCCGGAGACGCTGCCGCATCCGTCCGAGATCGCCCAGCGCATCGTGCCGCTGGCAAGCCCGGAACTGAAGGAGACGGGCCTGATCTTCCAGGCCAAGCACAACCGCTTCGTCGCCTACCGGCAACCGGAATAATTCGAGTTCAAAAGCGCGTCGCGGCCGATCGAGCCCGCCTGGCGAAGGCCCTCTTCACAGGTCTGTGACCGGGGCGGTGGAAGCGTGTGCCACCGCCCAGCTTTCGCCGTGCCGGGGGAGTTGCTAGAGTCCCTGCGACTCCGACATTCAAGCAAAGCGAGGAATTCCCATGGCTGCCACTCCCAGCGTAGCGTTGGTCTGGTATCTGGTGATCGCCGGCCCGCAAGGCGGCATGGTGGTGCTGCCCAGCACCTTCGACACCCGCGAGCAGTGCACAAACGCCATCACCGAATATCAGAAGCAGCCGACGCCGCAGGGCTGGGCCGTGCAATGCGTGCCGAGCGCCTCGCCGTTTACGGATGAAGGGGACGCGGAGGAGCCTTCGGCCCAGTAGGCAACACTCCCCCTCACCCAGCCTCCGCTTCGCTCGGCTGACCTCTCCCCGCTGGGGAGATGAGGCTGTCAGCGCCGGTGCCAATCTCTTCTCCCCACCGGGGAGAAGGTGGCCGCGTAGCGGCCGGATGAGGGGGCGTCGCGCTTCAACGCCCCGCGCTTACGCTCAGCGCCAGCTTGTTGTTGATCGTCTGGAACACCACGCAGTAGCGCTCGGTGAGCTTCATCAGAGAATCGATGCGCTCTTGCGGCTCGTCGGTGTCGAGGTCGAATTTCAGCCTTATCTCGCGAAAGCCGACCGGCGCATCGCGAGCGACGCCGAGCGTGCCGGGAAAATCGAGGTCGCCCTCGGCATCGACGCTGGCGTTGCCGAGCTTGAACTCCAGCGCGGTGGCCACAGCCTTCAGCGTCACGCCCGCGCAGGCGACCAGCGCCTCCAACAGCATGTCGCCAGAACATAGTTCCAAGCCCGAGCCGCCGGTGGCTGGATGAAGGCCGGCGACGGCAAGCGCCCTGCCCGTCTCCACCTTGCAGGCGATCGACTGATCGTCCAGCGTGCCGCGCGCTCTCAGCGTGATCAGTGCCTTGGCAGCGTCGTCGCGATAGGCTTCCTTTAGCGGCGCCTGCGTGGCCTTGAGTGCGGTGGCGTCCATGGTGCTGTCCTTTTCGATAAGTCTCCGAGCTTGATAGCACTGTTATGCTGGCGGGACAGCGCCCTCCTCTGTCCTGCCGGCCATCTCCCCCACTTAGGCCTACTTGGGGAGATTGGCGGCTTCTCCGGCGGCGCCCTTTCGTCAACGTCGGAGATTGGCGAAGGCCGACGCGACATCTGATCTCCCCCCTCGTGGGGGAGATGGCCGGCAGGCCAGAGGGGGCGCGAAGGAACTCGACATTTGCTAATAGTTTCTTTGACTTCCCTCGCCCTAGCCATACTTTTGCGGATGCCATCTAAGCGGAGTCGTCATGCGATCCAAGCTCGTCCCCCTTATCCTTCTGGCGCTCGCCGCCTTTGCTCAGCCGGGCTTCGCCGCGGAAGCACCCGAGCGCCCCGCGCCCCAAGGCGGCGTGCTGTCGCTGCTGCCGCCGCCGAGCGTGACCGAGCATTCGATCACGCTTGGCGGGCGCAAGCTGGATTACCAGGCCAAGGCCGGCACGCTCTCGCTCCTGTCGGGCAAGGGCGAGGTCACGGCCGAGATCTTCTATGTCGCCTACACGCAGCAGTCGTCCGCCCCGGCGAAGGATCGGCCGGTCACCTTCGTCTTCAATGGCGGGCCAGGCGCGGCGTCTGCCTATCTGCATCTCGGCGCGATCGGGCCACGCATCGTCGAGACAGCCGCCGACGGCGAGTTCCGCCGGCCGCCGCAAAAGCTCATCGACAATCCCGACAGCTGGCTCGACATGAGCGATCTCGTCTTCGTCGATCCGGTCGGCACCGGCTACAGCCGTGAGGCGCCGGGGCATGAGGGCAAGGAATTCTGGAGCGTCGATGCCGACGCCAGCTCGGTCGGCGCCTTTATCCGGCTCTATCTGGCGCAGAACGGCCGGACCGGATCGCCGCTGTTCCTCGCCGGCGAAAGCTATGGCGGCTTTCGCGCCGCACTTCTTGCCCGCACGCTGCAGGAGGATGTGGGCCTCAGCCCCAGCGGCATCGTGCTGATCTCGCCGGCGCTGGAGTTCATGCTGGTGCGGCCCGACCAGTTCGACCAGTTGCATTGGGCGCTGGAGCTGCCTTCGCTGGCGGCGACCCGCCTGAAGGGTGACGGCGTGAGCGGCGATGCGCTGCGCGACAGGCTGGCCGAGGTCGAGCATTATGCGCTCGGCGATTACCTGACGGCGCTGAACAGCGGGCTGGAGCAGGGCGGCAAGCTCGCCAGTGGGCGCGTTTCGGAACTCACCGGCCTGCCGCTCGAGCTCGTGCAGCGCAATTTCGCCCGCATCCCCACCGGGCTTTTCGCCAAGGAATTCCAGCGTGCTACGGGCAAGGTGCTCAGCCCCTATGACGCCACCATCGGCACGGCCGACATCGCGCCGCAAAGTCCGCGCGACGCCGGCCCCGACCCGGTGCTCGACCGCAGCGTTCCGGTCCTGACATCCGCCTTCGTCGCCTATGTCCGCGACGAGCTGAACTACCGCACCGATATCAGCTACCGGCTGCTCAATGGCGAGGTCACCCGCAACTGGGACTACGGCACTTCGGGCCAGGGCTATGCCGGCGTGATGAACGATTTGCAGCGGGCGCGTTCGCTCAACCCGGCCCTCGGCGTCGTCATCGTCAACGGCTCTACCGACCTGGTCACGCCCTATCTCGCCTCACGTTACCTGGTGAACCAGCTTCCTTCGCTGTCAGACGCCAAGCCGATCCGACTCGACGTCGTCGAGGGCGGGCACATGATGTATCTGCGGCCGGACGGTCGGCGCGCCCTGAAGGACGCGGCATCGGAGCTCTATCAGGCGACGCAGTAATCCCGACCGGCCTCCGGCAACGACCTGCGCCAACGCTAGCACCGCGCTGGAGCAGCGGCATGCGAGCTTTCGCCCGTATAGATGGAGCAACGGTCCCGACTGGGGCGGAACCGCCCCACGCAAACAC
>NZ_RZSB01000232.1:0-7960 GCF_004023285.1 Mesorhizobium sp. M2A.F.Ca.ET.067.02.1.1 | reverse complement strand
GTGGACCTGAACGCGCTGCCGCAACGGCCGATAACGGCATTCGCGGCCTTGCCCGGAGTTGAACTCAGGCAGGCCTATTGCGAATGGCGGGGAAGCTGGCTGCACGAAGTCGGCCTCGACGGCGATCTCTTGTTGAAGGCGAAAAAGCGCGAGGCCGTTTTACGCTTGCTGGAACCCGCCCTTCAGGCCCTGCCCAGATCGGCGCGACAATGAGATTGGCAGTCGACACTGTGAACGAACTTTGCGATGGAACCTTGAATCCAGACCGCAAACACCTCGTACTCAAACTGGCCGATTCAACGGTCATTCGGTCACGCCCGATTATCGCAAGGACGTTCTGTTGCCGACTGTAAGTGTGATCATTCCGGTGAGAGACGGCGCGCCCTACATCGGCGAAGCCTTGCAAAGCATTCTGGACCAGGATCTGGCTGATATCGAAGTCATCGTCGTCGACGATGGCTCCTCGGACGACAGCGCCGCGATCGCGACGTCGCTCGGCGAGGGCGACGGCCGCGTCAAGGTCGTCGCCAATCGCGGCAAAGGCATCGTCGACGCGCTCAATATGGGAATCGCGCTCGCGCGGGCCCCTCTTGTGGCGCGCATGGATGGCGACGACATCTCGCTGCCCGACAGGTTGCGCCTGCAGGCGGCGCGCTTCGACGCGGATGCCAATCTGCAGCTGCTCGGCACGGCGGGATTGCAGATCGACCGGAACGGAAAAACGTTGAGGCCAATAGAGGTTCCCATGGGCAACGAGCCGTTGCGGTCTGCCCTTGCCGGATACAATCCCATGCTTCATCCGACAGTGATGTTCCGGACCGAGGCCGTCCGGCGCCTGGGAGGCTACCGTCGCGCATTCACCTATGCGGAGGACTACGATCTGTGGCTGCGGCTTTCCGAGGCGGGAAAGCTGGCCAATATGGATGCGCGGCTGGTCAAATTGCGCTCGCATCCAGGACAGGTGTCGCGCGTCAAGGAGGATCAGCAAAAGGCGGCGGCGGCGCTGGCCAGGCAGTCGGCGCTGTTGCGCCGCTCCCGCGCCGAGCCGTTCAACGCAAACGGCGAACCCGCAGAGGCCATCGGAACCTTTCTGGCATGGCGCGCCGCCACGGGGGCCGGTATCTCGAGCCTGGAGAGACGCGACATCGAATTGCTGCTGCGAACGGCGGGCATACCGTTTGCCACGACCTGCAAGCTGCTGCTCCTCGCGGCTGTCGGCGCCCCCTCGTTCAGGACGCTCGCGCTCGGGCCTCGACTGGCTTGGCGCAGGATGATCGCGCGCCCTGCCAGGATGCGGCCGAATTGATGCGGCCCGGCTGATGCGGCTTGTCGTCGATCTCACCAGCATGGCGCGCTGGCTCGGCCCTCCGGTCGGCCTGGTCCGCGTGCAGCGGCATTACAGCGCGGCCGCGGCCGCGTTCACGGCCTCCGATGTGGCGTTCACGGTGTTCGACCCGGTCGACCGGGTCCTCAGGCAGGTCTCGCCGCAACTGGCGGCGGAAATCATCGCCGGAGACATCTCATGCGATATGCATTTTTATCCGGATCCTGCCCGCGTCAAGGTGCAGTTTTACGATCGATGGCCGAACTGGGCGCGGCAGGCGCTGATGGCGATCATAAGACCGCGCCGGATCCTGATAACGGAAATCGGCGCGTTCACTCGGCACAATCCGGACAGCAGTCTTGTTCCGTTGCTTGAGCGGGTCGAAAACCGGCTGATGAAGCCCAACGAGCGACGGCTGGTCGCTCGCGACAACGGTTCACGCGTCCGGATCGTGCCGCTGCGGACGGTGGCCGGCAACAAATACGAGCCGGCGCCCGGCGACCATCTGCTTTTGATGAACAATGATTGGTCGCACACCGATATCGGGGTCATTTCGCGCGCGTGCCGCTCGGCAGGCGCGAGGCTGATCGTGCTGTTGAACGATATCATCCCGATCCAGTTTCCCGACTGGTACAAGCGGCATGACGTCACCCGATTCACGGACTATGCGGCTCTGGCGATCAGGCTGGCGGACCGGTTCATCCTGACGTCGAAGCGCGTCACCGCCGATATGGAGGAGCATGCCGCCGGGCTCGGCCTTCACCTGCCGGACCTGAGACTGGTCCCGCTCGGCTGCGACAGCGCGCGCAAATCGAAGGCGGACGGCTCCCTGCCGGACGGACTTGAGGCAGGTCGCTACATCCTGTTCGTTTCCACCATCGAACCGCGCAAGAACCATTCGTTGCTCATGGACGTGTGGCGGCGCCTCGTTCAGGACGGAACGGTCGCGCATAGCGGCATGAAGCTGGTTTTCGTCGGCCGCAGCGGCTGGATGGTCGATGGGGTCCTTGAGAAGCTTCACAGCCATCCCGACTACGGCCAGAGCCTTATCCATCTCGACAACGTCGATGACGGGACATTGTCCCTGCTCTACCAAGGCAGCGCGTTCTGCGTGTACCCGTCGCTTTATGAGGGATATGGACTGCCGCCCGTCGAGGCGCTGGCCTACGGAAAGGCGCTGATCGCCTCGACAGGCGGAGCCATCCCCGAAGTGGTCGGTCCATTCGGACTCTGCCTTGACCCTCTCGATGTCGAAGGATGGGAAAAGGCCATGCGGGAATGGATCACCTCGCCTGAGGTCCGGACTTGCTACGAGGGGAAGGCCGGCCAATTCGTGGCGCGAAGCTGGGAGCTGGCTGGCCGAGAGACGCTGGAGGCCACCCTTGCGCCGTTCCCGGACGAGGTCGCGCCGGCGCGAGAAGGAACGCCTTAGGCTCGGCCACGCCCGGCCGCCGCAGGGTTCCGCCTGTTGCTGGACGCACAACCCCTTTCGGTCTAGCTTCCTTTCACCGCACGACCGGTGGTGAATTTTCGAGGGAGATGAACCATGACTTTGCCAAGCGACGCTCTCAGAGACGCAATCGGCCAGACGCGGGACAAATGGGGATGGTTCGTGGCGCTCGGCGTGCTGCTGCTGATCTTCGGCGGCATCGCCTTCGGCAATCTGTTCATCGCCACCGTCGCCTCGGTGTATGTCGTCGGGCTGGCTGATGCTGATGGCTGGCATCATCGAGATCATCCACGCTTTCGGGGTCAAGACCTGGGGACGTTTCTTCTATTGGCTGCTGAGCGGCCTGCTCTACGCCGTCGCCGGCTTTTTCGCCTTCGACAACCCGCTGCTCGCCTCGGCGGTGCTGACGCTGCTGCTGGCCATCGCGCTCATCGCCTCGGGACTTTTGCGATCCTGGGTAGCCTTCAGCCACCGGCCGGAGCAAGGCTGGGGATGGCTGCTCGCGGCCGGCATCATCACCATTCTGCTCGGCCTGATGATCGCCATGGGCTGGCCGGTCAACAGCCTTTGGGTGCTTGGCATCTTCCTGGCGATCGACCTGGTCTTCCAGGGCTGGAGTTTCATCGCCATCGGGCTGGCCTTGAAGCGGTAGGCACGGCCGGCGCGAACACGATCGCCAAACGCTGCGGGTTCACGCCGCCAGTCACTCCTCGCCTATTGTGGAATATCATTTTGCGGCGGGTTGATAACGACCCCGTCGATGTTATCGAAGAAAAATTGATTTTGAGGAAGTTTGCGGGCTTCCGTCAGGATGTCTTCCTCGGAAACCGCGTCTGGATTTGACTCGATTTTCTGACGAATTTCTTCGATAGCCGCCTTGACTTCCGGCTCGTCGTATTGAGGTCCACGGGCAATCACGCTGTGGGCATCCTCCGCGGTTGTTACAATTGCGCCGTTCGGTAGTTTCACCTTTGAGACGCTTTGAATGCAGGCGGTACCTTGCTTGCAAGGCTTGCCTGGGATGAGATCAATCCATTTCGGTCCACCGATCAGGATTGCCGCATACATTATCTTAGCCTTGGCGGGCGAGACGTGACTGGCAAGCAACCCGTCATAAAATACCCAGTGCGTCCACAGCATATTTCGAACATGGCGGTCGCAATAGTGGTCGTGGATGACAGCCGCACGAATAAAAATCGGATCGAAAGGCTCTCCGATAAAGCTTTGTGCCCAGTCCGGGATAGATGCGCCATCCGTCTTGTCATCCTTCTGAGCTTTCCAGTCTTTGCCCTTGCTATCAACATAGTGAAAAGTCCCATCAAGATAGCATTCGCGAACCTTCTCACATCCAGCTGGATGAAAGGTAAGACTATCTGTGAAATGGCCGCCCGCCAGTGCTGTGCCCGCCAGCGTGAGGCCAAGCATAGGCATTGCTATTGTCAGAGCAAAACGCACTTCTCTCTCCTGTTGATCGAAAATCCAAGCAACAGCTCGCCGCGGATCAAAGCCGCAGCCGTAATCTAACACCACAATAATTGCAGCTTAAGCCCTCAGAACGCGATTTCGGCGTCCAGTTGCGAGAGCGGGCGCACGCCCGCCAGCAGCGCCCTCGCCTCTGCCTCGTCCGTTTTCATCTGCGCCACCAGCGCGTCGAGGCCGTCGAATTTGAGTTCCGGCCGCAGGAAGCCGAAGAACGACACCTCACAGGTCTCGCCATAGAGATCGCCGGAAAAATCGAAGACGTAGGTCTCGAGCAGCGGCGCGCCATTGTCGTCGACGGTCGGGCGGCGGCCGAAGCTGGCGACGCCGTCATGAAGCGTGCCGTCGGCACGGCGGAAGCGGACGGCGTAGATCCCCTCCCTCAGGGCGGCTTCCGGCGAAAGCCGCATATTGGCGGTCGGGAAACCGAGCGTGCGGCCAAGCTGCTGGCCGCCGATCACCTCGGCCTCGACGGTGAAACGGTAGCCGAGCAGGCCGGCCGCCTCCTCCACCTTGCCTTCGGCGAGCAGTCCGCGGATGCGGCTCGAAGAGACCACTTCGGCGCCTTCATCGCGGAAGGCGTCGACGAGGGTCACGCCGAAGCCATGCCGTTCTCCCGCCGCCATCAAGAAGGCCGGGCCGCCCTGGCGGTCCTTGCCGAAATGAAAGTCGAAACCGGTAACGGCATGGTGGATGCCGAGATTCTTCTCCAGCACATCGGTCACGAAAGCCTCGGCGGAGAGCGAGGCGAAATCGCGCGTGAAAGGCTGCTCGACCAGGGCGGCGAAGCCAAGTCCGGCGAGCAGCCGCGCCTTCATCGGCGGCGGCGTCAGCACGAAGAGCGGCACCTGTGGCCGGAACACCTTGCGCGGATGCGGCTCGAAGGTGAGCACCAAGGCGGGCACGCCATTGCGGCCGGCCTCAGCCAGCGCGCGCTCCAGGACGGCCTGATGGCCGCGATGGACGCCGTCGAAATTGCCGATCGCCACAACGCCGCCGCGCAAATGCGCAGGCAGCGGCGCGGCTGTGGAAAGACGTTCGAAGGCTTGCGTCATGTCAAAGCGCCCGTCATGGCCAGACTATCAACCTATTGCAGGCGCGGAATGACGGCGACCGGCCGGTAGCCGTGCTTTTCGAGAAAGGCCGCCAGCCTTGCGGGATCGTCGCCATGCTCACGCGCGTGGATGCCGCCCGAGACATAGAGCACGTCAAAGCCGTTGTCGGCCGCGCCCTTGACATCGGTCATCATGCCGTCGCCGATGGCGAGAACCTCGCTTCGCTCGACGGCGCGGCCAAGCAATCCGGCGACCTCCTTCATGGCGACATGGTAGATCGGCGCGAAGGGCTTGCCGGCAATCAGCGTGCGGCCGCCCAGTTGCGCGTAATCCTGCGCGAGCGCGCCGGCGCACCAGATGGTCCGCTCGCCGCGCTCCACCAGGATATCCGGATTGGCGCAAATGAAAGGCAGGTTGCGGGCGCGCAGCCGCTGCAGCAGTTCGGCATAATCGGCGGGCTTCTCGACCTCGTCGTCATAGAGACCGGTGCAGACGACACCCGAGGCCTCGAATTCCTCGACAAGATCGACATCGAGCCCGTCATAGAGCGTGAAATCGCGCTCCGGCCCGATATGGAAGATCCGCCTTGGGCCGTCGGCGATCAGGTCGCGCGTCACGTCGCCGGAAGTAACGACCCGGTCACAGGCGTCGGCGGGAACACCGATCGCCTTCATCTGGGCAATGACGTCGGCGCTGCGGCGCGGCGAATTGGTGATCAGCACGACAGGCACGTTGGCCGCGCGTGCCCGGGCAAGCGCGGCGGCGGCCGCCGGAAAATGCCATTCGCCATTGTGAACGACGCCCCAGACGTCGCACAGTATGGCCGCGTAGCGCCCCGCCAGATCGTCGAGCGAAGCGATGATGTCGGGCGAATCCGCCATGCCGTGTCCCTGATTTCGATTCCTGGCAGGCCGCGACAGACTGTCGGCCACGGACGGTCCCGCATAACCGAAGCGTTTGATCCTGTCACGAGCTTTCCCGATCACCACAGGCCGGAGCCTCGATCTCGCTCGCCCGGACACACAGGGTTAACGCGCAGTCAAAAAGGCGGTGCGTTCTTGATGGTTTCGCGCAAGCTGAAATTTAACGATTTATGACCATGGTACGACAGCAACTGCGACCATGGTCGTATCTCGGCACGGATCCTTGGCGGGGGTAAATGCAATGATCCGCGATTTTTTTCGCGACAGGCGGCTTGATGACGGTCATCACAATGATACCGCTGATGGGCGCCGTGGCGATCGCCGTCGACTACACCGAGTTGGTCAGGCAGAAGCAGGAAACGCTGAACGCGCTCGACGCGGCGGGTATCGCAACGGCACAGCAGATCGTCGCCGGCGCCAGCGACGCCGACGCGAAGGCGTATGCCAAGACGTTCTTCGAAGCCAACCTCAGGCACGTCCTTCCGGCGAACACGGCGCTGACGGTGACTTTGCCGAACAACAATGCGGGCGGCGGCACGCTGGTCCTCGAAGCCGCGCTGCAATACAAGCCTTATTTCCTGCCGGCTGCGGTCGCGCTACTTGGCGGAACGCCCGGCCAGACGACCGTCAACTTCTCGGCCAGGTCCGAGATCCGCCTCAAGAACAGCTGGAAGTGTCGCTGGTGCTCGATAATTCGGGCTCGATGAGCGACATCTCCCCCACTGGAGGCCAGCAACGCATAGCGCTGCTCAAGACCGCCGCCACCGAACTGGTGAACATGCTTGCCGGCCAAGCGGATCTGATGCGACAGATCGACAGGCCAGTGCAGTTCTCGCTGGTGCCGTTTTCGGCTTCGGTCAATGTTGGTCCAGCCAACAAGGATAAAGCCTGGATGGATCTGGACGGCATTTCACCGATCCATCACGAAAATTTCGATTGGACGACGATGTATAAGACCGCTTCTGGCGTCGATCCCAACAAGTATATTGAGAAAGTTGGTGACGCTCGCTGGAAGCGCGGCAGTGGTTGGGGCGCGGGACAGAACACCCCAATGACCCGCTTCAAGCTCTACGAGGAGATGACGGCCACGACCCGGACCTGCACCAAGAAGCGGTCCAATGGCAGTTGCCAAACCTATTCTACCCCCACAACCGGACAGTATGAAGCCTGGAAAGGCTGTGTGGAGGCGAGGCCTTATCCCTACAATGTCGACGACACGACGCCGACAGCGAGCAAGCCCGCCAGCCTGTTCGTACCGATGTTCGCGCCGGACGAAGCAGGTAATCTGTGGACCGACAGCACACGCACCAGCACAAATTCCTGGGGCTACAGCAACAACTGGTGGATAGATTCGAGCGACGGTCTGTCGGTGCCTCAACGCCAAGCGGATATGCGGAAATATTTTCTAACCAAACCGTACGACGCTTCGACCGTGTCGGCAGACGACGGCCCCAACGCAGGTTGCACGACGAGCCCAATCACACCGTTACAGGATGTAGCGACGACCGCTGGTAAGCAGAGGATCCTCAGCGCCATAGATGCGATGACACCTACCGGCAACACCAACGTGCCGGAGGGACTCGCATGGGGCTGGAGGACTCTCTCCAGCAATGAGCCTTTCACCGAGGGCCGAGATAACAACGAAAGAGGCAACGACAAGGTTGTCATCGTGCTCACGGACGGTGCCAATACCTACAGCTCAGTCAACGACAGCAGCTATGCCAATAAC
>NZ_RZSB01000231.1:0-7979 GCF_004023285.1 Mesorhizobium sp. M2A.F.Ca.ET.067.02.1.1 | reverse complement strand
GTGCGTCGACGCGCAAGGCTGGCGTTTCGAGGTGGTCGACCTCGACGGCCGGCGCATCGACAAGCTGATCGCCACCCGCCTGCCCGACGGGCATCGGCCCGTGGCGCGCTGAGCGGAACCTTAGCGTCGACTTGCGGTTTCGGGTCATGGGGAAAAATCCATGGCCGAGAGCAAGCACGAACGCGACGAGCGATTGAAGGCGGAGAAGGAATTCCGGGTCCGCTTTCTCATGAAGGAAACCGGCATCACCGAGGCCCAGGCCCGCGACCTCGTCGACTTGATCGGCATCGACGCCAGTTCGCTTCTTCGGGAGGCGCGGCTACTGAAGAAGAATAGGTAATGTCTCAGTTTGAAATTCGACCCGGCTCGGAACACAAGGCGACCCGGCCCGCTTATCAAGGTGACACAGGATTTGCGGGCCGGGCCGTTGGCCCCGAAGAGCCAACTAAAGCATGTCTCCCGAAAGTGGGAACCGGTTTCGGGATAAGGACATGCGTAAAATCAAAAACCTTAAGCACATGGAGCGAATCCGAAGGATCGCGACGCGCTTTAGATGCGCGCCATCCTCTCAATTCCCAAGCGAATGCGCTGCCCCTCCGCGTAGCTGAGCGCATATGCCTCGAGTTCGAAATTGGTGATTGTATCTTTGCCGTTTTCGATGACGTGGACGAACCATTCGCCACAGGCCTCGACCACTTCCACGGCGTTCTGCTTCGCTTCGTTGCACGGCACGTTATCCATCGCAGCTCTCTCCAGAGAAGCCATGGGAAACGTCAATTTTTATAAGGCTCCGAAGGCTCGTTTTTCAAGGCCAATTTTCAAGCTGGTGAGGCGCGCTTTTTGTCGGGTCCACGCTTGCCGGGCTTCGGGGCAACGCGTTCCAGGCGCGTCTTGCCGGCAATGCGCATGACGCGGACTGCGTTGCCGATCACATCGTGGGTCGCTTCTGGCCGTTAGGTCCTGTCGGCATTGCGGAGTTCGTTCTTCAATCTATCCCTGTCGGCGACGTGCATCCCCTGCATCTCCTCAAGCTGCTCCAAAAACGCAGTCGCTTCCTTAGTATCATGACCATCGCGTTCGAGTTTGGCGATTAGTTCGCGCTGGCGGATAAGGTGCTTCTCGCCTTCAGCCACATGCTGCTCCGCTTGTGCCAGGTGCCGCTTTATCATTTGAGGATCCATAGCGCTAAGCATAGGCACTTTTGGCGTGGCGTTCAAACGCGGTCGGAATTTTCCGAAATTCAAACCGAGACACTACCCAGCATGCGGTGTGGCGGATTCCGCCGGAGCTCGACGTTCTTATAAAAGTCTTGAACAACTACTGCGCAAGGCAGCACGTTGCCGACGAGGATGAACGCGAACGCATTGCGGTCAAGGTGATGGCGCTTTTCGGCCGCGGCGTCTCCGACCCTGTCCTGTTGTCGGCGGAGCTTGAACGCGGTTCCGTTTGATTGGCCTCGGCGCGTGGCCCGCAAGCGCCGCCCACCCTCCGCTCCAGTCATATTAAAGTAAAAGCTTATATTTATGCTTCTTACATTCCAAATACCTAATGTTGCCTTTAAGTAACGGTGCTCAATATATCGATAATCGACAATTCAACTTCGGGACAGGAATCAAACGCCAAGTTAACCTCTCGGCGATTTGGTCGGTGCGCCGTGCGGGCGATCCGGCGTGGCGGGCAACGGATTCAGGGGCACGGTTCAATGAGGGCGGGCGGCAGCGTTCATGGTATTCCGTCTGGCGGAAAGGCAGGCGCAGCTGCGCTTCGTGCCGGTGTTTCGCTCGCAGCACTTATCGCCGTGGCACTCGGCACGGCGCCTGCCCTGGCTGATGGCGGCAACGGCAAAAACACGACCGGGGGATTTGGCGTTGGCGGCGCCGATGGGTCGCTTGCAGGAGCGACGGGACAGGACGCGGATTCTTCCGCTACCAGCAGCGGCGGCGGCGGTGGCGGGGTGGATCTTACCACCGGCAACGGTGCGCCGGGTGGGGCGAGTGTGACCGTTGCCGGCAGACCAAGAGGCACTACCGGCATCACCGGTGCTACTGGTCAGTCTGTTACAACTATCACCACCATATCCGGCACCGTCACTGGTGGGACAGGCGGACTAGGTCAAGCGGGTGCAACCACCACACCCGGTGGGCACGGCGGCGGCGGTGTGGGCATCTCGGCCACAGCCGATGTCACCGTCGCGGGCGCCGGAATGGTAACTGGCGGCACCGGAGGAGGTCCCGGTAACACTGGGACTCCCTCCAGAAGCGGCGGCGCGGGCGGCGGCGGCGTCGGCATATTTTCAAACGCCGACGTGACCGTGGATGTCGGCGGCCATGTTACCGGCGGCGCGGGCGGTATCACCGTCATCGGCGGTGGCGGTGGCGGCGCAGCGGCAATCGTGCTGACCGTAGGCGGCACGGTTACCAACAGCGGCACCCTGACCGGCGGCGTCGGCGGTAACAGTTTTGGTACTTCCGGAGGCGCCGGCGGCGATGGCGGTGCCGGCGTGCAATTGCTTTCTGGCGGAACCGTCATCAATGAAGCGGACGGGACAATCGCCGGCGGTGCCGGGGGCACGGGGCTCTTGGCGCCGGGCGACGGAGGTGCCGGCATCAAGGGCGCGGGGATCGCGGTCATCAATGGCGGCACCATCACCGGTGGCGCAGGGGGATCAGGTGGCGGCCTCGCTGGTCAGGCAATTCAGTTTACCGGCGGGGTCAACTCGCTCGAGATCTGGTCGACCTCGAACATTGCTGGCAACGTGAAAGCTTTCAGTGCCGCCGATACGTTCAACCTCGGTGGCAGCGCTGACGGCTCATTCGACGTTTCTCAACTCGGCCCCGGCGCCAAATATGACGGGTTCGGACTCTATCAGAAGACCGGCACCGGCACTTGGACTTTGACGGGAACGACATCCGCGGTCACGCCGTGGACACTGAGCGATGGCACGCTGTCGGTCTCCGCCGACACCAATCTCG
This sequence comes from Mesorhizobium sp. M2A.F.Ca.ET.067.02.1.1, assembly GCF_004023285.1. Taxonomy (NCBI): domain Bacteria; kingdom Pseudomonadati; phylum Pseudomonadota; class Alphaproteobacteria; order Hyphomicrobiales; family Phyllobacteriaceae; genus Mesorhizobium; species Mesorhizobium sp. M2A.F.Ca.ET.067.02.1.1. The sequence goes on along the minus strand of NZ_RZSB01000231.1, from coordinate 5,007 downwards.
GCGCCGCTTCCGGCGGCCTGACCTTCAATGGCGGCACGCTGCAGACGACGTCCGCCTTCACCAGCAGCCGCAATGTCGCCCTGACCGACAATGGCACGGTCCAGACCGATGCCAACCTTGGCTTGACGGGTACCATCAGCGGCAGCGGCCTTCTCACCAAGACCGGCGCCGGCACGCTGACCTTATCGGGCAACAACAGCTATACCGGCGGCACGCGGATTCTGGGCGGGACCCTCGAGGCCAAGGGCGGCAACGCCATCGGCGACCAGTCTGCGGTGATTGCGCAAGCCGGTGTGTTCCGCGTCCTCGACGACGAGACCATCGGCACACTGTCTGGCGATGCCGGCACGGTGGAGCTTGTCGGCGACCTCACCACCAGCACGAATTTCGCCAACACGATCGCGCTGTTCTACGGCGGCATCAGCGGAACCGGCGGCTTCGTCAAGAACGGCGCCTACCGACAGGTTCTGGCCGGCAACAACAGCTACCAGGGCGCGACACAAATCCTGGGCGGCACGCTCTATGCGGTCGGTACGGGCATCGACTCCATTCCCGACGCCTCGGCCGTGACAGTGGCGGCCGGCGCCACGCTGTCGCTCGCGCGGCCCTCCATCTCCTCTGGCATCACGGGCATTGACAGCGATGACGAGACGATCGGCTCCTTGTCGGGCGCCGGCAATGTCGCTCTCGGCGACAGGAAACTGGCGATCGGGGGCGACGCCAGCACCGCGTTCTCCGGCTCGATCTCAGGCGCCGGCGGCTCTCTTGCCAAGCTGGGCACCGGCACGCTCACGCTCTCCGGTACGAACACCTATACCGGCGCGACGACGGTCGACGCAGGCAGGCTGCGCGTCGATGGCTCGCTTGGAAATACCGCCGTCAGCGTCGGCAGTTCCGGCACCCTGTCGGGCGTGGGAACCATCGCGGGGCCGGTGACGGTAGATGGCACCATCGCGCCGGGCGACAGCCCCGGCACGCTCACGGTCGGCTCGCTGACGCTCAACGCAAGCGCGAAACTCGACTACGAGCTCGGCACTCCCGGGACGGTCGGCAGCGGCGTCAACGACTTGATCGTGGTCAACGGTGATCTCACCCTCGACGGCACGCTGAACATCACCGATGTCGGCGGCTTCGGCGCGTCTACCGGCTCATGAATTACGGCGGTGCGTTGACGGACAACGGGCTTGAGTTCGGGACCACGCCCGTCTCCGCGAGCGATCTCTTCATCCAGACCAGCATCGCCGGTGAGGTGAACCTGATCTCCAGCGCCGGCGTGACGCTGGGCTTCTGGGATGGCGGCAATACGGGGCTGCACGACAACGGCGTGATCGACGGCGGTGACGGCGTGTGGGATGCGACGAACCGCAACTGGACGGAAGCCGACGGCGCGATCAACGGCAAGTGGGGTCAGGATTTCGCGGTGTTCGCCGGTCAGGCCGGCACCGTCACGGTCGATGATTCCGCCGGCACGGTCGGCTTCACCGGCATGCAGTTCATGACCGACGGCTATGTGATCGACGGCGACACGCTCACCACCAACACCGCCGCCACGAGGATCAGGACCGACGCCGGCGTGACGGCGGCGATCGCCGCGCAGATCGCCGGAAGCGGCGGCCTGGTGAAGACCGATACCGGCACGCTCGTGCTTTCCGGCGCGAACACCTACAGCGGCGGCACGACGATCTCGACCGGCACGCTGATCGGCCAGGCAGCGAGCTTCGGCACCGGCGACATCGTTGATAACGCGGCTTTGGTTTTCGACCAGCCGGCCGATGCCACCTTCTCCGCCGTCATCTCCGGCACCGGCACGCTGGCCAAGTTGGGGAGCGGCAATCTCAGCCTTACCGGCGCCAACACGCTGAGCGGCGCCACGACGATCGGGGCCGGCAAGCTTTCGGTCAACGGCTCGCTCGCCAACTCCGCGGTGACCATCCTCAATGGCGGCGCGCTCGGCGGCAACGGCACGGTGGGGTCGACGACGCTGCAGACCGGCGGCGTCATCGCGCCCGGCAACTCGATCGGCCAATTGACCATCCAAGGCAATTTCGTTGGCGCCGGCGGGACGGTCGAGATCGAAGCGATCCTCGACGGCGACGCCTCTTCCACCGACAAGCTCATCATCACCGGCAACACATCGGGCACCGCCAACATCAAGGTGATCGGCCTTGGCGGTGGCGGCGCGCAGACCGTCGACGGCATCAAGATCGTCGATGTCGGCGGCGTCTCCGCCGGCACCTTCAACCTGCAGGGCGACTATGTCTTCCAGGGCGACCAGGCCGTGGTGTCCGGCGCCTATGCCTACCGCCTCTACCAGAACGGCGTCAGCACGCCGGCCGACGGCGACTGGTATCTGCGCTCGGCGCTGATCAATCCCGTCGATCCGGGCGGCCCGACCTCGCCGCTCTATTCACCCGCCGTGCCGGTCTACGAGGCCTATGCCGGCGTGCTGCAGAGCTTCACCCAGCTCGGCACGCTGCAGCAGCGCATCGGCAACCGCTCGTGGGGCGGCGAGGCGCAATCGGCGGCAGGCACCCAGCGCGGCAACCCGATCTGGGGGCGCATCGAGGCCTCGCACAGCGAATTCGAGCCGGGCACGAGCACCACCGGCACCGATTATGACGCCGATCTGTGGCGGCTGCAGGCTGGTCTCGACATGCTGCTTTCCGAGACTGCCTCCGGCATGCTGGTCGGCGGTCTCACCGTCCACTACGGCACGGTAAAATCGGACGTCTCCTCGTCCTTCGGCACCGGCTCGATCGACGCAACCGGCTACGGCTTCGGCGGCACGCTGACCTGGTACGGCAAGAACGGTTTTGTCGACACCCAGGCCGAGCTCACCTGGTTCGACAGCGATCTGTCCTCCGCGACGCTCGGCAGGAAGCTCGCCGACGGCAACAACGGCTTCGGCTACGGCCTCGGCATCGAGGCCGGGCAGAAGATCGCGCTTCATGGCAACTGGTCGCTGACGCCGCAGGCCCAGCTCTCCTATGCCTCGGTCGACTTCGACAGTTTCACCGATCCTTACGGCGCGCTGGTCTCCAACGGCAGCAGCGACAGCCTGATCGGCCGCCTCGGCCTCTCCGCCGACTATGAAAGCGAGTGGAAGGGCAGCGCGGGCCAGACCAGCCGCTCACATGTCTATGGCATCGCCAATCTCTATTATGACTTCCTCGACGGCACCGATGTCGACGTCTCGGGCACCAGGCTGACCAGCAAGCCGCAGCAGCTTTGGGGCGGCCTCGGCGTCGGCGGCTCGCTGAGCTGGGCCGACGATCACTATTCCGTCCATAGCGAGCTGCGGGCGCGCACCAGCCTGGAGGATTTCGGCGACAGTCATGCCTTCGGCGGCTCGGTAGGCTTCAGCGTGAAGTGGTAGGCTGGCGGCAATAGGCCGAAAAAGGCAACCAGCGGTCGCTGGAAACTTTCCGACGCGTATAGGAATTTAATCCTTGGTGGGGCGATTCTCGCAGGAGGTCGCGGTGGTTCGTCGCAACAAGGCAAAGCAATTATCGGAGTCGGAGCTTGAGCGGTTCCTGATGGCGGCGGGAGAGCTGCATCGCAGTATTGTGGCCCCGTTGATATCGACGCAATGCGATCACTACCGCTCCATGCAAACCCTGCACGAGGCGTTGCTGAAAGCGGTGAAGGACATCACCGGCAAGGATGCTGCCTTTATCCGCTGGTTTGGGGCGGGGTCGCGGTAAACTGCGTCGCCGCGAACCGCGCACCCCTCAATGCGCATCCGGCGGCGGCGCCTTCGGCGTCACGTTGCGCAGGAACGGGACCAGCGCCGTGGCGATGACGAACGCCACCATGATGACCAGGAACGCGTCCGCATAGGCCATGGTCGAGGCCTCGCGATAGGCGAGCTGCCAGAGCTGCTTCAGCGCGGCGGCGTGGCCATCGTCGATGGCGCCGGGCAACTGGCCGTAGCGCTGCGCGACAGTGTCGACCAGGCGCATGGCCGCCTCGTTCTGCGGCGTCAGATGCGAAGCGATCGTCAGGAAATGGAAGTTGGTGCGGTTGTTGAGGATCGCGCCGCAAATGGCGATGCCGACCGCGCCGCCGAGATTGCGCATGGTGTTGAACAGGCCGCTGGCATATTTCAGCCGCTCCGGCGGCAGGCTGCCCAGCCCGAGATTGACGCTGGGCGCGACGGCGAAGACTTGCGGGAAGCCGCGAAAGATCTGCGGCAGCAGGAGTTCGGCCGAGCCCCACTGGCTGGTGATGGCGGAAAAACTCCACATCGAGGCGCCGAAGGAGGCCAGGCCGAACATCATCAGCCAGCGCGTGTCGAAGCGCTTGGCGAGGAAGATGTAGACCGGAACGCCGACCAACGAAGCGACGCCGGTGGAAAACACCGCTAGCCCCGTCTCGAACGCGTTGTAGCCCCGCACATAACCGAGAAACAGCGGCGTCAGATAGATCGTGGCGAAGATGCCGATGCCGGTGATGAAGGACAAAAAACAGCCGATGGCGAAATTGCGGTTGCCGAAGGCGCGGAAGTCGACCACCGGCTGCGAATAGGTCAGGCTGCGGACGACGAACAGGATGAGCGTGACCACGGCGACGACGGCGCCGTTGCGGATCGTGGCGTCGTCGAACCAGTTCCAGCGCGAGCCTTCCTCCAGCACATATTCCGCCGTGCCAAGGCTGACCGCCATCAGCGCCATGCCGATATAGTCCGCGCCCTTCAGCAACGACAGATCACCCTTGTCGATCTTGACCAGCAGCGCGACGAGCACGGTGATGACCGCCCCGGGGATGACATTGACGTAGAACAGCCAGTGCCAGTTCAACGTGTCGGTGATCCAGCCGCCGATGACTGGCCCTAGCGTCGGCGCGATCGAGGCGATGCTGCCGACGACGGCGGCGGCATAGACGCGCCTCGGGCCCTGGAAATAGTGGAAGGACGAGGTGAACACCGTCGGGATCATCGAGGCGCCGAGCAGCCCCTGCAGCGCCCGGAACACGATCATGCTTTCGATGTTCCAGGCAAAGCCGCAC
>NZ_RZSB01000230.1:0-7988 GCF_004023285.1 Mesorhizobium sp. M2A.F.Ca.ET.067.02.1.1 | reverse complement strand
ATCTGGAAGCGGCTGCGGCCGGCGCCGGCGTGTTCCCGCTGCTGGTGCCGTCCTTCGGGGACCGGCTCGACCTCGACGAATTGCTGTCGGCAGTCGACGGCGTCATGCTGACGGGTTCGAAATCCAATGTGCATCCTTCGCTTTATGACGGCGACCCGAGCGAGGCCAACGGTCCCTACGATCAGGCGCGCGATGCCACGACGCTGCCGCTGATCCGCAAGGCGCTCGAGCGCGGCGTGCCGGTGCTTGCGATCTGCCGTGGCATCCAGGAGCTGAACGTGGCGCTGGGCGGCACGCTCGGCACCGAGATCCAGGAGCGCGAAGGCTCGCTCGACCATCGCGCGCCGGTGAGCGACAATCAGGACGAGCGCTTCGCCATCCATCAGACGGTCTCGATCAAGCCGGGCAGCTGCTTAGCCAGCGTGTTCGGCGCCGGCGACATCAAGGTCAACTCCTTGCATCGGCAAGGGATCGACCGGCTCGGCTCGAAACTGCAAATCGAGGCATTGGCCACCGACGGCACGATCGAAGCGGTTTCCGTCAAGGACGCGCGGGCCTTCGCGGTCGGCGTGCAATGGCACCCCGAATACTGGGTGAAGTCGGACAGCAATTCCGCCAAGATCTTCAAGGCCTTCGGAGATGCCGTGCGGCTGCACGCGGCGGCAAAAGCAGGCGCGCGCGCCGCGGCGGAGTAGATATCGATGTAGCCGCCGCTTGGTGCGAAATTCCGCGATCAGAACTTGTAGCTGACGCCGAAGCGGACAGATTGCGTCGTCACGTGAGTCGGGTAAAGCCACGAGCTATCGGTCGCTGGATTGTCGGTGAACTTCCCGAAATCAGCGTAGCGGTACTCGACGCGGGTGGTCCAATTTTGCGCGAAGGCATATTCAACACCTGCGCCCAACGTCCACCCTGCCTTTGTGTGGGATGAACTATCCGTCGTCGGGCCTTCTTCATAGTGGGTTTTGAAATGAGCAACCGCGAGACCGCCGGTTGCGTACAGCAATGCCGGTCCCATCGCATAGCCCAAGCGGGCTCGAAGCGAACCCTGGACATCGATCTTGGTGTCGATCGTGCCGGCAAACGCCGAATCGACTGAACCGCTCATTCCGGAGGCTTCGATGTCGGCTTCGCCGCCGAGAACGAACGAACCGTAAGCTTGGTTGTAGCCAAGATGGATACCGCCGAGCACTCCGTTGGATTTCCAGGAGTCGGCCCAATCCGAATTGCCACTCGATATCGACTGATCATGGCTATCGACGTGGCCCCAACCATAGCCTAGTTGGACGCCAACATAGGCGCCGCTCCAGTCATAGATCGCCGGAGCGGCGGAAAGCGCATCCGCGGCAAAAGCGCTACCCGGAAGGGCAGCAAGAATAGCAGAAGCCAACAAAATCGATTTCATGGACCCACCCCGTGTTTCGCGGCAGTGTAGACCGCTTCGATTGCAGCGCAATATAGCCGGGCATCCGGAAGATGCTTTCTTATCTGAAGTTGCACAAAAACCACGCTGGCTCCCGTCTGGTGGCCGGTGGACGCCAATGACACCCGGCAGAGCCAGCCCGTAACCAGCTTCATGCCGCTTCTCCACACTCGATCATGTATGGAGAATGATTTCAAAGCCTTAAGCGGGAGATAATGGGCCGGCTAAAGCATTAACAAATGTGGCGAAGCGCCCGGAACGGTTGAACGTTCCATAGGCTGCGAAAGCCCCCTCAGACGTCCCTGGAATTGTTTTACCCGCGCGCCTTGACGTTGATCGTCTCCGGCACGGGCGTCAGCGGCCGGCGCTCGGTGAACCAGGCGACGAGATTGTCGACGCAAAGATCCGCCATGGCGCGGCGGGTGTGGACGGACGCCGAGCCGACATGCGGCAGAAGCGAGGCATTGGCAGCGTCGAGCAGGGCCCCTGGCACGTTCGGTTCGTCGGCAAAGACGTCGAGCCCCGCGGCGGCGATGGTACCGCTCTTCAGGGCGGCGGCCAGCGCTGTCTCGTCCACTGCCGAGCCGCGGCCGATATTGACGAAGACGCCGTTCGAACCCAGCGCCGACAAGATTTCGGCATTGACCGCTTTCTCCGTGGAGGCGCCACCCGGCGCGATGCAGATCAGCGTGTCGACGGCCTCGGCAAGGCCTTTCAAAGTGGCATGATAGTCGTAAGCCAAGCCTTCCACCTTGCGGCGATTGTGGTAAGCGATCGGCAGGCCGAAGGCTTCAAGGCGGCGGGCGACGGCGCGGCCGATGCGGCCCATGCCGAAAATGCCGACGCTGCGGCCGCGCAAGGTAAGCCGGCTCAGGCGATAATTGCCCTTCTTCACCCAGTCGCCGTCGCGCAGCCACTTCTCGGCGGCGTAGAGCTCGCGCACGGTGTTGATCAACAGGCCGATGGCGGTGTCGGCGACCTCCTCGGTCAGGACGTCGGGCGTGTTGGTGACCATGACGCCGCGCTTGGCCGCGTGATTGGCATCCACCGAATCATAGCCGACGCCGAAACTGGCGATGATCTCAAGGTTGGGCAGCGCGTCGATGATCGCCGCGTTGATGCCCGCATAGGAGGCGATGCCGCGCACGGTGGCGCGCATCTCTTCCGTGACCAGCGAAGGGTCGGCGCGTTCGATGCGCACAAGCTTGAACGCCCTGTCTAGGCGGCTGACGGCATGGTCGTTGAAATCGCCAGGCACCAGAATGGCGACCGGCAATTTTCCTTCTGCAATGGTCATGCACGCTCCACCGGCTTGCCGGTCGACTGCCGCACATGCAGTTCCGGCTTGATCAGTTCCTGTGATGGCCGCACCGCCTGCCCGTTCAATTTGTCGAGCAAGGCGCTGGCGGCGCGGCGGCCGACCTCGCGCTGGCCGTTCCAGACCGTGGTCAGGGCCGGCGTTGCGATTGCCGCCTCCTCGAGATCGTCATAGCCGGTGACCGAGATATCGACGCCGGGCACGAGGCCTGCCCGCGCGATGCCGTTCATCAACCCGATCGCGACCAGATCGTTCCAGCAGCAGGCGGCGGTCGGCTTGTCCTTCAGCGCCAGAAACTGTCCCGCGGCTTCGAAGCCGGCCTGCTTGGTGCGGGGACCGGGAATGCGCCAGGACGGCTTCACATCCAGGCCGGCCGCCTCCATGGCGTTGAGATAGCCCTGGTAACGGTCGCGGCCAGTCGAGGTCTGGTCGGTGCCGCCGACCATGGCGATGCGCTTATGGCCGAGCGAGATCAGATGATTGGTGGCAAGTGCGGTGCCATAGGCGTCGTCGCCACGGAACACCGGCACGTCGGCGCCGGCGACGCTGCGCGCGATCAACACCGCCGGCAGGCCGTTTTCCTCGGCCATGATGATGTCCTCGGCCGGCGTGCCTATGGCCGGCGACATGATGACGCCGTCGGCGCCGAGCTGCAGCAGCGTGTCGATGAAGGTACGCTGCTTTTCCAGCTGGTCGTAATGATTGGACAGGATGAAGGTCTGGCGGCTGCGGTCGAGCTCGCTTTCGATCGAGCGCAGGATCTCGGCGAAGAACGGGTTCATGATGTCGTGCACGACGACGCCGACGATGCCGGAGCGCGAGGTGCGCAGCGAGGCGGCGCGACGATTGTAGATATAGCCGATGGCCCGCGCGTGCTCCTTGATGCGCTCCCGCGTGGCGCCAGCCACCAGCGGGCTGTCGCGCAGCGCCAGCGATACCGTTGCCGTGGAGACGCCGAGCGCATCCGCGATCGTCGAAAGCTTGATCTTCTGTGCCAGTGCCCTTCGCTCCCCAGGGTCTTCGGATCTACGTCTTTAAATTTTTTAAAACGGCCTTATGCCACCGGACTCGGAGCAAATCAAAGTTTTTTCGCCAGCGCCTCGGCCTCGGTGTCGAGCGAGGCGGAGTTGCGCACGCGTAGCCGATGCTCGCGATGGATGATGTAGAGGCCGCTGGCAACGATGATGGCAGCACCCAATAAGGTCCAGCGGTCCGGGAACTGGTGGAAGATCAGCCAGCCTGCGATGATCATCCACACCATCTGCGAATAAGGGAAAGGCGCCAGCTGCGTGGTGGTCGCCAGGCGATAGGCCCGGACCAGCAGATAGTGGCCGCCGGCGCCGAAGACGCCCAGCATCAGGACGATGAACCATTGAAAGCCGCCGTGCGGCAGCGTGGGCGCGAAGGCAAGCATCGGGGCCAGCAGCACCGACGGCGCCAGCGCCGAGAACAATATCAGGCTCTCGGATGTTTCGGTCGAGGACATGCGCCGCGTCATGATGACATAGAAGCTGTTCGACAGCATCGAGCACAACGCGAAGAGATGGCCAATGCCGAACACGCCGACGCCGGGCCTGGTGATGATCAGGACACCGACAAAGCCGGTGAGGATCGCCAGCCAGCGCCGCCAGCCGGCCCATTCGCCGAGCAGCGGGCCGGCAAGGGCGGTGATGACCATCGGGCCGAAGAAATAGATCGACGTCGTCTCGGCCAGCTGCAGCGTCTTCAGCGCCAGGATGTTGAACATGGTCGAGCCGAAAAGCATGCAGCCGCGCAATATATGCGCAGGCAGGTTGTTGGCGCGAAAGCGCGCCGGCTCGCGCCAGCCGCGCAGGAAGACGCCGACGAGCAAGACGTGGACGGTGAAGCGGGCCCAGGCGACGATCAGTGCCGATACGCCGGCCAGCACCAGATATTTGCTGGAGGTGTCGAGAAAGGTGAAGCAGACATAGACGCAAAGCATCAAAAGCATCGCCGCGGGCGGCGTTGCGCTGTCGTCGTTGTTTTTGGGAATGCTCAAAGTCGGGCCGAAGGGAGGATAGACGTCCCCTTCTGCGGCAATCGCCGCTGGCCGGCAAGCCAAAAGCGACTGGCCCAACAAGCGCTTTGGACAGGCTTAGAGCGCATCGCCGTCGGCGATTGGCTTGAACGGTTCTCGCGGTTCGTCATCCACGGGCGGAGCAAGGAGCGAAGCGACGCGCGCAGACCCGAGGATCCATGCCGTTACATCGACGCTCCAGCCACGGTGCAAAATTCTGCTCCGTTGCGAACCTCGGCGAAGGTCACGGCATGGATCCTTGGGTCTTCGCTCCGCTTCGCGTCGCTACGCCCAAGGATGACGAAGTTGGCGAGGTCGCTGCTAATCCCGAACGTTCAAGACGGTATAAAAATCAGCCATGCATGCGGGCGCCCTTGGTGATCTTGTCGACCAGCTTCTTCTCGCCGCGCAGGGCGATGCCGACGATCTTGGCATCGTCCAGCGCGAATTCGGCGAACACGGCGCGGTTGGCGGCATCGTGGCCGGTCGAAAACATCTCCTCGACATAGGCGGATGTCGTCACGCCGCGCTCCAATGACCGGCGGTGGATCGTGCCCAGCGTCGCCGCGTCGGCCGACAGGACGATGACCGGCTGGACCGACATCGGGTTGTAGAGGTTGCCGGCACGGTCGCGATACGGCTCGCCGATGATCTCGGGGAATTGCGCGACGATGCCGCTGGTGAGGAAGGCGGTGACGTTGAGCTTCTGCCAGACCGGCAGATCCTCTCTGAGAACAATTGCAATTTTCGTATCGAACACCAAGATTGAGACTCCGGGATGGCCCGTGACGGGCGGAACAGGGCGATGGCGCAGGCTCTAGGCGCAGAAGCGAAGCAAGGTCTTGAACGTTCGTGCGCGGACGCGGCCAATGGCGATCGCATCGTTTCGGCGCCGGGCGGACTGGGCCTCGAACGCATCGAGGCGCGTTTCCACGGCAACGCCTTCGAGCCGCACCGGCATGACACCTATGCCATCGGCGTGACATTGCACGGCGTGCAGCGCTTTCATTATCGCGGCGCGCTGCAACATAGCCTGCCCGGCCAGGCGATCGTGCTGCACCCGGACGAATTACATGATGGCGGCGCCGGCACGGAAGACGGGCTGCGCTACCGGATCCTCTATCTGGAGCCGTCCCTGCTGCTCGACAGCCTCGATGGCGGGCCGCTGCCTTTCGTGCCTGACGCGGTGGTAAGCGATCCAGCGCTGCGAGACACGCTGCTCTCGGCGCTGGCGCCGCTGGACGAAGAACTTGGCGACCTGTTCGTGGCGGATTTCGTCGCGCAACTGGCGCAGCATCTGAGGCGCTACGCCGGAAAGCCGGCAAAGTCGACGGGCAAGACCGCGTGGCGCGCGGCGACACTTGCGCGCGACTATCTTGCGGAGAATGCCGAACGGCCGGTGCGCTCCGATGAGCTCGAGGCCGTTACCGGCCTCGACCGCTATCAGTTATCACGGCATTTTCGCGCTACTTATTCGACCAGCCCGCACCGCTTCCTGTTGATGCGCCGGCTGCAAAGAGCGCGGCGCATGATCGCCGAGGGAGAACCGCTGGCGGAGATCGCCGCCGGCGCCGGCTTCAGCGACCAGAGCCATTTCAACCGGCATTTCAAGAAGGCGTTCGGCCTGACGCCGGGGCGTTGGGCGGCGCTGGTGAGGCGCGACGTGTAGCGTCGTCGCTTAAGGGCGAGGCGTCCGGTGATGGCCTTCAGGCGCGACGCGCAGCGTCGTCGCCCTTTTCAGCTAAAATTCTTGGTCGGTTCGTGAAGCGACGATGCTGCGCATCGCGCTTGGGTCGCTCGAGACGACGCTTACGCGTCGCTCGTTAGCCGAACGTGGCGCGGTTGAGCGATGACGCTGCGCGTCACGCTTCATCCATCTCCGCGTCGTCGTCCATCAGGACCAGGTCTTCGTTCGACAGGTTCGCCTCGATACGGGCGAGCAGCTTGAACAGCGCCTTCTGGTCCTTTTTGTCGAGGCCTTTCAGCGCCTGCTTCTCGGTCTTCTTGACCGACTTCTCGATGGCGCGGATGGTTTCGCGGCCGGACTCGGTGAGGAAGATATGGGCCTGGCGGGCATCTGCGTTGGAGGCCCGCTTTTCGAGGAAACCCTGCGCCTGCAGCCGGTTGATGGTCTTGGTGATGGTCGGCGGCCGCACGCCGAGCTTGCCGGCGAGATTGCCAGGGGTCTGGCCGTCCTCGCGGTCAAGCGCCAGCATGATCTGGTCCTGGCCGGCGTAGAAACCATGGGCCAGAAGCCGCGCCGCGAGCGCCGTGCGCGCCAGCCTCGCCGCCGAATGCAGCCGGCTCATTGTCGCTGTCTTGTCCGCCTTGGCCATGGCCATTCCCTCTTCGGCCCAACCGGCGCGGCCAGCATAGAGGCTGTCCGACGATTGGCAAATGACGATCTCTAAGAAACCGGCTTGCGGAACGCTTTGCCGGCAAGCATTGCGGTGCCCGCGCAGGTGATGCCAGATGTTTATTTCAGTTAGATGACAAACGACTTTTGAGGAGCGGAGATTCACAGCGGCAACGGGGGATGGCCATTGGGAGCGCATGCGGCTCCCCGTTTGGTCGGCCTCGACCGCCACCAAATCCCTCCTCGCCGCCATCCCCGTCGGAGGGTCCGCCTGGCCCATCGGTTTGACGCGTGCAAAAGCGCGACGCCCATCCTATATGAGGCCGACAATCCAGATTTTTCGACCAAGATTTCGAGGCAAGCCATGAGCGATGCACAGACGCAAATCCCCGTAACCGTTCTCACCGGCTATCTCGGCGCGGGCAAGACGACGCTGCTCAACCGCATCCTGTCGGAGAACCACGGCAAGCGCTATGCCGTCATCGTCAACGAGTTCGGCGAGATCGGCATCGACAACGACCTGATCGTGGAATCCGACGAGGAAATCTACGAGATGAACAATGGCTGCGTGTGCTGCACGGTGCGCGGCGACCTGATCCGGGTCGTCGAGGGCCTGATGCGCCGGCCCGGCCGCTTCGACGCCATCGTCGTCGAGACCACCGGCCTCGCCGACCCGGTGCCGGTGGCGCAGACCTTCTTCATGGATGACGACGTGCGCACCAAGACCAAGCTCGACGCAGTGGTGGCGCTGGTCGACGCCAAGCACCTGCCGCTGCGCTTGAAGGATTCCAAGGAGGCCGAGGACCAGATCGCCTTCGCCGACGTGGTGGTGCTGAACAAGACCGATCTCGTC
>NZ_RZSB01000022.1:0-23642 GCF_004023285.1 Mesorhizobium sp. M2A.F.Ca.ET.067.02.1.1 | reverse complement strand
ATCTGGCGCAGCGCCATGGGGATAAGCGAGGACGCCGCACCGACCGATGTCGGTGACGCCGACATGCGCGCGCTGGCCGCAAAGGCCCGACAGGCGGACGGCCCCGAACGGGAAGCCTATCGTCGGGCCGGCGAGGCGCTGGGCTTCGGTCTTGGCAGCCTGTTCGCCCTCATCGACCCGGCGCCGGTCGCCATGGTCGGCGTCAGCGCGGCCGCCTTCGACCTGATCGAGCCGGCGCTGAGGGAGGCGATCGCCCAGACCGCCGGCGGCCAGCACTCGAGCTCGATCTCCTTCGACACCGAGCCGAACGAGCTGCCGCTGATCCGCGAAGGCTGCGCCACCCGCGCGCTGACCTTCGTCGACCAGGAGATTTTCGCGCCGGGTGTCCAGGCAAGAGCGGGCAAGCACGTCGCATAAGCCGCAAGCTCAAGCGCCGGGATATGCTGAGATTCCGGTCAGGCCGAGTCGAAAATGGTGGATTCCGAGAACCGGAGCGGAGCGTACTTTTTGGTACGTGAGTACCGGAAGCGCAGGAAGCCGCCATTCGCAGGCCGGCCTCACCTGAATATCAGCATATCCCTAGTCTTCCCGGATTGCATAACCCGCCCCGCGGATGGTGCGGATGACGTCGGGCATGCGGCCGTTGTTGACGGCCTTGCGCAGGCGGCCGACATGCACGTCCACGGTGCGCTCGTCGATATAGATCGTCTCGCCCCAGACATTGTCGAGCAGCTGGCTGCGCGAGAACACGCGGCCGGGATGCCGCATCATGAATTCGAGCAGGCGGAACTCGGTCGGGCCGAGCCTGATCTCGCTCTTCTTGCGATAGACGCGGTGCGATTCGCGGTCGAGCACGATGTCGCCGACCTTGAGCACGCTGGACAGCACCTCGGGCTTGGCGCGGCGCAGCAGCGCCTTGACGCGCGCCATGAACTCCGGCGTCGAGAACGGCTTGACCAGATAGTCGTCGGCGCCGGTGGACAAACCTCGAACCCGATCGCTTTCTTCACCGCGCGCGGTCAGCATGATGATCGGCAGCCGCTCGGTCTCGGGCCGCATCCTGAGACGCCGGCAGAGCTCGATGCCGGAGACCGCCGGCACCATCCAGTCGAGCACGAGCAGGTCGGGAACATTTTCCTGAAGGCGGATTTCGGCCTCGTCGCCGCGGGTCACCACTTCCACCTGGTAACCCTCGGATTCGAGGTTGTAGCGGAGCAGCACCCCCAGCGGCTCCTCGTCCTCCACCACCATGATGCGTGGCGCGATCATCGGGGTAACCTTTTCCGTCAGGCGGCCGGCGCCGACATTGCCGTCTCGTCCTGCTTGGGACGGTTGGCGGGCAATTGCGTGCCGGTCAGCACATAATAGGCGTTCTCGGCGATGTTGGTCACATGGTCACCGATGCGCTCGAGGTTCTTGGCGCAGAACAGAAGATGCGTGCAAGCGGTGATGTTGCGTGGATCTTCCATCATGTAGGTCAACAGCTCGCGGAAGACGGAGGTGTATTTGACGTCGATGCGTTCGTCGTCGTTGCGAAGCTTGGCCAGCGCCGTGGCATCACCCACCGTATATTCCTGAATCACGCCCTGGACCTGGATCAGCACCAGTTGCGCCATGGAATCGATCGAATGCGTGAGGTCGCGCGGGGCAGTGCTGACGCCGACTGACCCGACGCGCTTGGCGATGTTCTTGGCGAGATCGCCGATGCGTTCGAGGTCGCCCGCCATGCGTATCGAGCCGACCACGTGGCGAAGATCGTCCGCCATCGGCTGGCGCTTGGCGATCAGCGTGATGGCGCGGTCGTCAAGCTCGCGCTGACGCGCGTCCATGATGGCATCGTCGGAGACGACGCGCTGCGCCAGCGCATTGTCGCTTTCGAGCAGGGCCCTGGTCGAGCCGCCGACCATGGAGCCGGCGAGATCGCCCATGTCGTTGATGAGCCGGCTGATCTGCCTCAGATCCTCGTCGAACGAGGCGACGGTATGTTCGGCCATGAGGTTGTCCTCGTATGAGCTCAGCCGAAGCGGCCGGTGATGTAGTCCTGGGTGCGCTTCTCGCGGGGCGAGGTGAATATCTTCTCGGTCCGGTCGAATTCCACCAGCTCGCCCAGATACATGAACGCCGTCTGCCGCGACACGCGCGCCGCCTGCTGCATGTTGTGGGTGACGATGACGATCGTGTAGTCGGCCTGCAATTCGTCGATCAGCTCCTCGATCTTGGCGGTCGAGAGCGGATCGAGCGCCGAGGCCGGTTCGTCGAGCAGGATGACCTCCGGCTTCACCGCGACGGTGCGGGCGATGCAAAGGCGCTGCTGCTGGCCGCCCGAGAGGCTCTGGCCGCTGGCGTTGAGCTTGTCCTTGACCTCGTTCCACAGCGCCGCGCGCTTCAGCGCCGACTCGACGCGGCTGTCCATCTCGGCCTTGCTGATCTTCTCATAGAGCCTGACGCCGAAGGCGATGTTCTCGTAGATCGACATCGGGAACGGCGTCGGCTTCTGGAACACCATGCCGATCTTGGTCCTGAGCAGGTTGAGGTCCTGCGAGCGATCGAGGATGTTCTTGCCGTCGAGCAGCACCTGGCCCTCGGCGCTCTGCTTCGGATAAAGCTCGTAGATGCGGTTCAAGACGCGCAGCAGCGTCGACTTCCCGCAGCCCGACGGCCCGATGAAGGCGGTCACGCTGCGCTCGGGCAGCGACAGGTTGATGTCCTTCAGCGCCTTCGACTGGCCATAGTAGAAGTTGAGGTTCTTGACCTCGATCTTGGCCTTCTCGACGGTCGTGTCGGCTACGTTCAGGTCGGTGGACAACATCGGTTTCATCTGTCCTCTCTGCGTCCGGTTAGGCTGCGGGCGATGATGCTCAGCCCGAGAACCGTCAAGGTGATTATGAGTGCGCCCGTCCAGGCCAGCTGCTGCCATTCCTCGTAAGGGCTGAGAGCGAACTGGAAGATGGTCACCGGCAGGCTGGCCATCGGGGCATTGAGATTGCTCGACCAGAACTGGTTGTTGAGCGCGGTGAAGAGCAGCGGCGCCGTCTCGCCGGAGATGCGGGCGATCGCCAGCAATATGCCGGTCACGATGCCGGACAGCGCCGCGCGGTAGGCGACGGAGCGGATCACCACCCAGCGCGGCGCGCCGATGGCGGTGCCTGCCTCGCGCAGCGCGTTGGGCACGAGGTTCAGCATGTCCTCGGTGGTGCGCACCACGACGGGGATCACCAGGATGGACAGCGCGACGGCGCCGGCGATGGCCGAGAAGTGCCCCATCGGCCGCACCATCAGCTCATAGACGAACAGGCCGACGATGATCGAAGGGGCCGACAACAGGATGTCGTTGATGAAGCGCACCACCGTGGTCAGCTTCGAGAAGCGGCCGTACTCGGCCATGTAGGTGCCGGCCAGCACGCCGATCGGCGTGCCGACGACGATGCCGATGATCGTCATCACGATGCTGCCGTAGATGGCGTTGAGCAGGCCGCCGGCATCGCCGGGCGGTGGCGTCATTTCCGTGAACACGGCAAGGTTCACCCCCGAAAGGCCCTTGTAGAGCAGAGCGCCAAGGATCAGCGCCAGCCAGGCCAGCCCGATGCCGGCGGCTATGACGCACAGCGCCATCATCACGGCATTCTTGCGCTTGCGGCTCTGGTGAAGCGATTGGGCAGTCGCCATCGGTCAGGCTCCCGTGCGGCTATCGATGCGCAGCAGCATGTAGCGTGCGAGCGCCAGGATGATGAAGGTTATGATGAACAGGATCAGGCCGAGAGCCACCAGCGAGGAGGTGTAGATCGCGCCATCGGCCTCGGTGAACTCGTTGGCGATCGTCGCCGAGATCGTCGTGCCCGGCGCGAACAGCGAGGCGCTGATGCGATGCGCGTTGCCGATGACGAAGGTGACGGCCATCGTCTCGCCGAGCGCGCGGCCGAGGCCGAGCATGACGCCGCCCATGATGCCGACGCGGGTGTAGGGAATGGTCACGCGCCGCGTCACCTCCCAGGTCGTGCAGCCGATGCCGTATGCCGATTCCTTCAACACCGCCGGCACCGTGTCGAACACGTCCTTGGTGATCGAGGTGATGAAGGGCAGCACCATGATGGCCAGGATCAGCGAGGAGGTCAGCAGGCCGATGCCGTAGGGCGGGCCGGCAAACAGGCTGTTGAGGCCGGGGACGCCTTTGAAGAGCCAGATGATGAAGGGCTGGATCGTCGTCTGCAGGAACGGCGCGAAGACGAACAGGCCCCAGATGCCGTAGATGATCGAGGGGATGCCGGCCAGAAGCTCGACGGCGATGCCGATAGGGCGCCGCAGCGGACGCGGGCAGAGCTCGGTCAGGAAGACGCCGATGCCGATGCCGATCGGCACGGCGATGATGATGGCGATGGCCGAGGTGACGATGGTGCCGTAGATGGGCGCCAGCGCGCCGAAATTCTCGGTGACCGGGTTCCAGGATTCGGTCGAAAGGAAGGATATGCCGAATTTCGACAGCGCTTCCCACGATCCGGCGATCAGCGAGATGGCGACCCCGCCGAGCAGAACCAGCACGAGGATGGCGGAAGCGCGCGTGGCCGCCCGGAAGACCATGTCGGTGAAGGCAAAGCGGCGCACTGTCGCTTCCCTGGTCCGCATGGCGGACGATGTCGCGGCTTCGGAAACGGCACTCATCTAGCCCCTCGCATTTCGAAAGAGACGGGAGGGCGCCGGAAGCGCCCTCCCTTGTTCGTCAGAATTACATGCCGGAATAGAGCGGCTTGCCATTCGCGTCGACGATGTCCTTGCCCCACATTTCCTCGACGCTCTTCACGACCGCGTCGGGCATCGGAACATAGTCCAGGCTGGCGGCCAGCTCGTCGCCCTTGGCGTAGGACCAGGCGAAGAACTTGAGCGCCTCGCCGGTGGCGGCGGCATCGTCGGGCTTCTTGTAGACGAGGATCCAGGTGGCGGACGTCATCGGCCAGGTTTCGGCGCCGGCCTGGTTGGCCAGGATGACGCCGTAGCCCGGCTGCGAGTTCCAGTCGGCATTGGCAGCGGCGGCCGAGAAGGCGGCGGCGGTCGGCTCGACCTTCTTGCCGTCCTTGTTGATCAGGTCGGTGTAGGTCAGCTTGTTCTGCTTGGCATAGGCATATTCGACATAGCCGATCGCGCCGCCGGTCTGCGAGACGTTGTTGGCGACGCCCTCATTGCCCTTGGCGCCGATGCCCACCGGCCACTCGAGCGCGGTGTTGACGCCGACTTTCGACTTCCAGTCGGCGCTGACGTCGGCCAGATAGTAGCTGAAGTTGAAGGTGGTGCCCGAGCCGTCCGAACGGTGCACGACCGCGATCGCCTGGTCGGGCAGCTTAACGTCCGGGTTGAGCTTCTTGATCGCTTCGTCGTTCCAGTTGGTGATCTTGCCGGAGAAGATGTCGGCCAGCGTCGGGCCGTCGAGCACCAGCTCGCCCGGCTTGACGCCTTCGAGGTTGACGACCGGAACGATGCCGCCCATCACCATCGGGAACTGCGCGAGCCCGGTGGAGTTGAGATCCTCGCCCTTCAGCGGCGCGTCGGAAGCGCCGAAGGTCACCGTCTTGGCCTTGATCTGCTTGATGCCGCCGCCGGAGCCGATCGACTGGTAGTTGAGACCGATGCCGGTCTCCTTCTTGTAGGCGTCGGCCCACTTCGCATAGATCGGATAGGGGAAGGTGGCGCCGGCGCCGGAGATATCGGCTGCCATCGCGGCGGAGATGCTAAGGGTTGATGCCGCAGCCATTGCAATCGCAACGGCCGCAGAGCGGATGAAATGTCTCATGTGGCCTGCTCCTGTTCGGAAGATGGTCTTTCGGCACCCGTTCTATCGGCGCCCGGTGAGCGCAATAGACTTCGATTATTACAGTCGCATGACAGTTTCGTGTCAGCCCGGTAACGCCTGAACGGGGATGCTCGGAAGGGCTTCCGGCGGTCTCTGCGGGCCGGCCGGAGTTTGCCGCGGGAATCAGCGACTTGTCTGACTTTTGAATCAAAAATTATCCCGGCGGCCGGATCGCGGCCGCCGGGAAATAAAATCCGGACGAGAGCGCGTTGCCTGCATGCCAGAGCGGATCATGGCGTGGCCATCGCCGAAAACAGGTCCGTTGGGGTAGAGTCGACGCTGTTTCTTGTTGGCGGTCGCTGCTCCCGCCCGTAACCGAAGAGCGGAATCAATGCTACGATTGTCAGAGCTTGGCGTTGGCTTTGATATGGTGCGATCGCACCATACGCATACGTCAACGCCTTGCGCCCGCCTGCCGGCTAAATTCGCTTTAACCCGCGCTGCGCCGGGTCTCGATATCCGAACCCAGCCAGCGCTCGAGCTTTTCGAGCAGCGCCCGCGGGCTGATCGGCTTCGGCAGGTAATCGTCCATGCCGGCCTCGAGGCAGCGTTCGCGGTCGCCCTTCAGCGCATGCGCCGTGACGCCCACGATCGGCACATGCGTGCCCATGTCCTGCTCGAGCTTGCGAATGGCGCCTGTTGCTTCCAGCCCGTTCATTTCCGGCATCGACACGTCCATCAGGATCATGCGCGGATTGAGCTTGCCGAAAGCATCGAGCGCCGTGCGGCCGTTGCCGACGATCTCGAAGCGGTAGCCGGTCTCGCCAAGGATCTGGGTGAACACCATCTGGTTCACCTCATTGTCCTCGGCGACGAGGATGTCGAGCCCGCGCTCGGCTTCGGCCGGTCGTTGGCGCGCTCGCACGGGCGGCGGCTGCAGCATGGCGCGGTCCGACGTCGCCGTCTGCGCCGGCGCGGCTTGCGATAGGCTGCCGCCAACGGCGGGTTGCGCCGCGGCGCTGCTGTGGCGATGACGCTGGATGGTCGCGACCAGCGTTTCCAGAAGGACGGAGGAGCGCGCCGGCTTGATAAGCTGCGCATCGATGCCGAGGTCGCGATACGCAGTGTTGGCAAGTGACTGGTCGACCGAGGTCAGCATGATGATGGGCGTATGCGCCAGGCCCGCCGTGTTGCGCACGATGCGCGCCATCTCGGCGCCGGTCATGCCCGGCATCTGGTAGTCGAGCACGACGCAGTCGACCGGCACGCCATAGGCAGCGGCTGCAATCAGCACCTTAAGCCCTTCGGCGCCGCTTTCGGCAGCGCAGGCATCGAACGTCCACGACGCCATCTGCTCGCTCAGGATCGAGCGGTTGACCGCGTTGTCGTCGACGATGAGCACGCGCGCGCCGGTGACGTCGACCGGTGTGATGCGCTGCCCGCCCTGCTCGGCCCGGGGCAGCGTGACCGTGAACCAGAAGGTCGAGCCCTTGCCCTCGGCGCTGTCGACGCCGATCTCGCCGCCCATCATCGAGACCAGCCGCGAGGTGATGGCGAGGCCGAGGCCGGTGCCTTCGTGCCGCCTGGTCGAGGAGGTATCGACCTGGCTGAACTTCTCGAACACCAGCTTCATCTTGTCCTCGGGAATGCCGATGCCGGTATCCGTCACGGAAATGGTGAGCTTCGTTCCCGCGGGAACCCGCTCGCCCGTCACATCGACCAACACATGGCCCTCGTCGGTGAACTTCACCGCGTTGCCGAGCAGGTTGGTGACGATCTGCCTGACGCGGCCGACATCGCCGACGAACTGGCCGTCGAGCCCCGGCTGGACGCGCACGATGAGCTCGAGGTCCTTCTCCTTGGCGCGCGTCGAGACCAGCGTCGCCACATCCTCGATCGCCTCGGCAAGATTGAATGGCGCCGGGTCGAGCACCAGCTGGCCGGCGTCGATCTTGGAGAAGTCGAGGATGTCGTTGATGATGGTGAGCAGCGCGTTGCCGGATTTGACGATGATGTCGGTGAACGTCTTCTGCTTCGGATCGAGGTCCGACTTTGCCAAAAGCTCTGCCATTCCAAGGACCCCGTTCATCGGCGTGCGGATCTCGTGGCTCATATTGGCGAGGAATTCCGACTTGGCCCGGTCGGCGAGCACGGCGCGCCGCTGTGCTTCGCTGAGCTCGGCCTCGCGCTGCTTGAGCTCGGTGATGTCGGTGGTGGAGCCGATGAGATAGAGCGAGCCGTCGGAGGCGATCATCGCGCCCTTGCGCGCGAACTGGTGCCTGACGCTGCCGTCCGGCAGCACCACCGTCTCTTCGATCTCCTGAGTTTCGCCGGTGCGCAGCACGGCAAGGTCGCCGGCGACGAAGGCTTCGCCGTCGGCGCCGAATATCTCGACGTCGGTCTTGCCGATCGCCTCTTCCTTGCTGAAGCCGGTGAGATCGCACCAGCCCTTGTTGACATAGAATTGCCTGAGGTCCGAACGCTTGGCGTAGATCGACACCGGCACATTGTCGATCAGGCTGCGGAACACCTCGTTCTCGCTCATGCTCTGCCGAAGCGCCTGCTCGCGCGCCTTGACGTCGGTGATGTCGGTGCTGGAACCGACCAGATGCACCGACCCGTCAATGGCCACCAGCCGGCTCTTGCGCGTCATCAGCTGCCGCACGGTGCCGTCGCGATGGGTGACAGCCTCCTCGACCTCGCGCCCCGCGCCAGTTGCCACGACTTCGGTATCGTCATTGCTGAAGCCGTCCGCCTCTTCCGACGCGAAAAGCTCGCGATCCGTCTTGCCGAGCACCTCGTCCTTGGCGAATCCGGTCAGCGCGCACCAGGCCTTGTTGACGAATTCCATGCTGAGATCGTCGGCCTTGATGAAGGCCGCCACCGGCAGCTCATCCATCACGTGCCGGTAGAGGTCGATCTGGCGCATGGAGTCGCGCAGCGCCTTTTCGCGGACCCTGATGTCGGTGATATCGACACGCACGCCGATGAACGTCCCGTCATCGGTGCGCATGTCATAGACCTGGTACCAGCGCCCGTCGGCGTTGAGGCGCTCGTAGGCGGAATTTGGCAAACGGTACCGCCTGAGCATGGCGTCGAGCCAGCGCTCGGTGTCGACGCCGTACAGACCGTCGATTTCAGTGTCGCCGCTCGAGCGGAAATAGCCGACCGAATGGCCGAGAGACAATGCCTCGCGGAATGTGCGGCCCGGCTGCCAGGCCGGCTTCAGCGCCGGCAGCGTGTCCTGCAGCTTGCGGTTGGCGAAGACGAAGCGGTCGTCGCGGTCGTAGATGATGACGCCCGCCGGCAGCGACTCCAGGACGGTGGTGAGGTTCCTGCGCGCGTCCTCGGCCTCGGTCTCGCGCTGCTTCATGTCGGTGATGTCGACATAGGAGATCAGCCGCTTGCCGCCCGGAAGCGGCGCCAGCGAGGCGATCAGCGTACGGCCGTCGCTGCGCGGCAAATGCCTGGAGCCTGCGGCGCCGGCCCGGATTTCGGATTCCCGCTCGGCCACATGGCTTTGCCAGTTCCGCTCCTCGCCGCCGAACGGATCGGCGGCACGAGTGGCTTCCATTAGGTCGCGAAAAGAGATGCCGGCTGGAGCGCGCCGCGGATCGACCTCCCAGAAGTCGTAGAAGGCCCGGTTGATCACCTCGACCTGCAATTCGGCATCGACAACGATGACGCCGATCGGCATCGAATCGACCATCAGGCTGAGATTGCTGAACGTCTCGGCCGTCCTGGCATTGGCTCTTTCGATCTCGGCGTCTCGGCGCTTGACCTCGGTGACATCATAGTAGGTCAACAGGCGCTTGCCGCCGGACAACGCCGTCACCGAGAATATCATCGTGCGGCCGTCGGCATGGACGAACTCGCGCGGCGCGACGGAACCGGCACGAATTTCCGCGATTCGGCTGGCAAGGTAGCGCTGCCACTCCTGTTCGTCGATCTCGCCATAGATGCCGTTGCGGCGATTGAGATCCATGAGGCGGCTGAATGGCGCGCCGATGGTCACCACCCCGTCGGGGATCCTGGAAAACTCCCGGTAGGCTTTGTTGATGATCAGCGTGTCGAGCCGGGCGTCCAGAAGCACGACGCCCATGCGCATGGCGTCCATCGTTCGTTCGAGATCGGCAAGATGCTGCTCGCCGCCCTCGTCGGCGGGCGTGTCGTCGTCATGCGCAACCGTTGCGTCGAGGGGGTCGCGCATGCCGCCAGTCCCACTCGTCTTGTCCACGTCCGCCATGCTGTTGCCACCCCAACCGAACCCCCCTTCGCGGTTCGTCGCGGAAATGTGCCTGACAAGCATTAACGATCCGCTAACCATAATGGATCGCAACCACCTGCCGTTCGATGCCGTTGAGAAAACCAGCATCATGGCACCGGTTGCGGTAATCCGACTGTTGGCGATTGAGGCGACGACACACTATAAAGCACCTGAGGTGTTGCTAATGTTCAATCGAATCGCCGCTTTCGTCCTGTGCCCGGCGCTGCTTGCAGCGGGCGCCTGCACGCGAAGCGACGACGGCACGGTGATCGTTCCAAGCCGGATGGATGTCAGG
The DNA here is from genome assembly GCF_004023285.1 of Mesorhizobium sp. M2A.F.Ca.ET.067.02.1.1. NCBI lineage: Bacteria > Pseudomonadati > Pseudomonadota > Alphaproteobacteria > Hyphomicrobiales > Phyllobacteriaceae > Mesorhizobium > Mesorhizobium sp. M2A.F.Ca.ET.067.02.1.1. The sequence continues at coordinate 13,301 of NZ_RZSB01000022.1, read as the reverse complement.
CGTGTCTGGGACGAGGCGCCGCCGGGAACGACCGCCTCGCGGCAGATCGTGTCGGATGTGTTTCCGCCGCCGCCGAGCGCGCCGGCAAGCCTGCCGGCGAGCCCGACCGTCCGGCGCCATTCCAGGCCCGCTTCGACGAAACCGTCCTTCGGGCGGGATCTGCCCGACCCGACATCCGGCGAGCAGAGCCCCCTCACCTGCAGGAATGTCGGCGAAGACGGCAAGCGCTATCGCGTCATCTGCGAATAACCTTCAATCCGTGGGCCCAGTGCCGGCCGGACAGCGTCGAACAACAGCCGGCGTAAAAAACCGAGCCGCCGTCGCGATCACCGATTGCTGGTGAAACCTTTGACCGGTGGTGGACGTTTCCCGGCACTAAAGCATGTCTCCCGAAAGTGGGAACCGGTTTCGGGATAAAGACATGCGTAAAATAGAGACCCAAAGCGCATGAGCGAATCGGAAGGATCGCGACGCGCTTTGGTGATCCGCGCTGCACCCAGGAGACTGAAGATGTCCATTCACTTCACCGTCTCTGGCCTGACCAGGAACCTGATCCATTCGCTTGGGTTGGATCATGAGCAGGCGCCGAGGCCCCTTACCCCGGAGCAGAACCTTCTGCTGGATTGTTATCTGGCCGGGCAGATCCCGGACTCGGCCTGGAGCGACTATGTCTTCGAGATGCCGGAGTTGGAAAAACATGCCCAACTCAGGCGCGCCAGGTCAGGCGCGGGCGGCCTGACCTGAAACGGTGAGCCTGCCGCTCATTTCTTCGGTGAGTTGAACTGCAGCGTGAAGACGTTGCCGGGAATGCCTTGCGCCAGCGCCGGCGAAAGGCTGAGCGGCAGGCAGTCATTCAGCGCCTTTATCGCCGCATCGACATAGGCCTTGCGCGCCTTGTCGTCGCCGCCGACATGGATGGCGGTTGTGTTAGGCGGCCCGATCAGCGTGCCGTCGCGCTTGAAGCTGAAGCTGAGCGTGACCGAGGAATTGTCGGAGTTGGCCGGCGGCGTCCAGCAGGCGAGCAGGGCGGCGCCGACCTCGTTCATGCCGTTGAGCGGTGCGGTGGCGGCCGCTGGAAAGGGCACAACCGACAGCGCCCCCGACATCATCAGAAATCTTGCCGTGTTCGTCGCAGGTCCTCGTCGCCGTCGCTCTGCCCCGGACGGTATCGTACGATCCGTGACGAGGATGACAATAGGCTTTCAGTCCACCCGTCGGGGTGCAATCATACTGTCGTGATTTCGGCGATGGCAGCGAAAAAGCAAAAGGCCGGCACTGAGCCGACCTTTCCCTTGCCTCGTCATGGCGCCAGTACATCCGTGGTCGCAGCGAGGTCTCAACCCAGTAGACAGGTCTTAGGTAAACGAAACCTTAACGCCGGGGACCGCTACGCCCTGGCCTGCGATTTCACATGCGCGATGTAGCCGCGCACGTCGCCGGCCGGCTCGGCATAAGCCTTGCCGAGCTTCTTCTCCAGGGCCGCCATGTACTCCTTCGCCCATTTGGGCAGCGCATAGTCGACGACCGCCAGGAATTCGAGCGTTGCCCCCAGCCTTATGTCGGCGATCGAGGGGTTGTTGCCGCCGATGAACGGTTTGCCGTTGCGGAAGAAAGAGTGAAACACCTCGAGCGGCTCGGCGATCGCGGCCATCGCCGCCTTCTGCGCTTCCGATTTTTTGTCGGGATGGGCGTCGCTGTGGCCGACCTCGCCGGCATATTGCGGGAAGCCGAGCGCCGGATAGGTGGCGCGCGCGACATAGGGATAAAGCGTTCCGATCAGATAGAACATGGCGCTGTCGATCATTGCCCGCTTGGCCGGCGCCTTCGGATAGAACTTCTCCAGCCCGTGCTTGTTGGCGAGATACTGCATGATGGCGCAGCTTTCCCACAGCACCCCGCGCGGCAGGCCCTTGTCCTCGATCATCGGCGTCAGATGCGCCGGATTGCGCGCCAGGAACTCAGGCGAGCGCGTATGGCCCCAGGCATCGGTCTCGGCGGGATCGAGCCCTGCCGCGCGCACGAACACCCTGACCGTCAGGTTGTTGACGCTCGGCCTCAGCATGCTGAGTTTTATGCCGGGCTTCTTGGCCGGTTTGGCCTTGGCTTTAGGTGCGGCTTTTGCCGTCGCTTTAGGCGCGGACTTAGTTGTCGCCTTGGGCGCGGCCTTTGCCGTCGCAGCTTTTGCCGCCGCCTTCGCGGTCGGCTTTGCCGCGGCCTTGGCCGCGGGTTTCTTCACGCTCTTCGCTGCAGCCTTTGCCATCTGTTCCTCCCCTTATGGCTTGCTCAATATGGATTCTTCGCCGTCCGCTCGTCCGACAGGGTTTCGCGCGACCGCTCGACCAGCGCCTGAATGGCGTCGGCCAGATGGAGTTCGGCGATATTGTAGTCGCCGCGTGCCACGCGGATCTTGTGCGCCTCCATCAGCACGTCTGCATGGGTGAAGCCGGCCGGCGGCTCGAAACGGTAGGAAGCAAGCTCGATCAGCAGCCCCAGCGGGTCCTCGAAATAGATCGAATCCATGAAACCGCGGTCCTTGACGCCGCTGTGCTTGATGCCGCGCTCGTCGAGTCGCGCAACCGCCTGCAGGAAGGTGACCCGCGACACCGCGAAGGCGATGTGATGGACGCAACCGATATCGGTCGGCGTCCGCCGCTTGACCGGGATGCGGCTCTCGTCAGTGAAGACCGTGATCAGGCGACCGTCGCCCGGATCGAAATAGAGATGGCTCTCGCTCGCCTTGTCGAGATTGGGCTGCTCGAAGATGAAGGGCATGCCGAGCACCCCTTCCCAGAAGTCGATCGAGGTCTGGCGTCCGGCGCCGACCAGCGTGATGTGATGAACGCCTTGCGACTGCAGCTTCCGCATTGGTTCCTCCCCGCGTTCCGCTCGCCTCTTCCGCCGGGCAAGTTCGAAACGTATCCCCTGGTGCCTTCCGCCAGGAAGCATGATGCAATGCTAATTCAATCCGCGACACCACGCCAGATGGGACATGTGCCGCTAGATCTGAACCTGGACCGAGAGACCTTGTATGACTGGGGAATAAACCCCTATTCCCGCCGTGACAGTTGCGCCTCGCGAGGCAAGGCTCCTCGAAACGCGTACATCATTCGAGGCCGGCGGTCCGCAGCCCCTCGATATAGGCGGCGCGATCCTGTTCCCTGACCATCGGGTAATATTTCTCCACCCATTGGACCGACAGCGTTGGATGGAGTCGCTTCGCCTCTGAAAGGGCATGCGTCGCCTCATCGAGATCCCCTGCCATTCCTGCCGCGGCGGCCAGCGTACGCCACGCAGCGCCAAAATGTGGCCGAAGCTGCACTGCTCGGTGCTCGAAACTCGCTGCGTCGACGTATCGTTGGGCAACGAAGTGACACATCCCGGTCACGGTCAATACTCCCGGCTGCTGCGTGGAATCGCGCGGACTAAGTCGCTCGGCGATCGCGAGATGGTGCAGGCCGTCCTCCGGCATTCCTCCAAAGCCGTACGCGGCGCCCAGAATGACATGAGCGATGGCCAGATTTGGATTGAGCGTGATCGCATCGGTTAGTGCGGTGACGGCCGCCTGCGTTCGGCGTGCCATCATGTGCACGTAACCGGCAGCGAAATGCGTCCAAGGATCGTCAGCATCATGCGCAATGGCTCGCTGAGCCATCTCATTCGCCTTCGGAAGAACCTCGGCCGGCTGCGCCAATCCGAGCAGCACCCGGGAAGCCATCGTCCAGGCGAACAGGCTATTGGCACGCGGGTAGTCCGGTCAGCGTCTAGAGCCCTGCGTAGCAGTTGCTCGGCGACCGCGAGCTCGCTTTCCGAGCTCCAGCTCCATATGTGAGGCATCGCCTTCATTACGAAGCCCCAGGCGTCCAGGCTGGCGGGAGGCCGGCTGATGTAACGCTGATGCTCTGCCGCATAGAGTTTAGGTTCGACGGCACCGATGACGCTATCGGCGATCTGATCCTGTAGCGTGAAGAAATCAGCCAGTTGGACGTCGTATCGCTCTGTCCATACTTGGCGCCCACTGGAGGTGTCACTCGCCTCGGCGCTGATCCTGAGCCGCTGACCCGAGCGGCGGACACTGCCGCCCAGCACGTAGCGGACTCCGAGTTCACGCCCGACCTGTTTCACGTCGATGGCTTTGTTCCTGTAGCTGAAGGACGAGTTGCGGGCGCAGACGAACAGCCACCGCAGCCGCGCCAGCCGCACGATGATATCTTCAGCGAGACCGTCGGCAAAATATTGCTGCTCGGCATCGTCGCTCAGGTTGACGAAAGGGAGCACGGCAATCGAAGGCTCAGGCTCCGCAGAATTTCGCGCGACTGCTGCCTCGTCGAGCCTCTCGATCGCGCCGGTGAAACGGTAACCAACCCGCGGAACGGTTGCGATCCACTCTGTTCCGTCTGCCATGGAGCCGAGAAGGCGCCGAAGGGACGCGACCTGGACCGAGAGATTGCTTTCCTCGACTGCGGTCCCCGGCCAAGCGGCGTCCAGTAGTTCGGACTTGGTCAGGACCTCACCGGCGTTCCTTGCCATCGCCGATAGGAGCAGCAGCCCCCGGTAGCTGATCGCGACAGGCAGGCCCTGCCTCAGAAGCGTTCCCGCCTCGGGGCTGAGCACAAAAGGACCAAATGCGAGCCGCTGCTCCGGCATTGCGAGACATTATGTGTTTTCGGCGATTTTCGGAACTGTTCGGCCGCGCTTCGATACGTTTTGCAGGCGGCCCGACATCTTGGCTCCAGCTCAGCCACAGGAGAGCGTGCAATGCCTGGGAGCCGCGATTACCCGACGATAACAACTGAAGCCCCAACTATACGGCCGGCTCAAAGCCCTCCCGGACGTGTGGAGGAGTTCCGTGCCGCGCTCGATCGCTACATGGCCTTCTATGCCGAACAACAAAGACACTATACAGAGTCCGTCGAGCGGTCTGGCGAACCCGCAGGCTCGTGGCTGCGCATGCGGAAACGTTCAAAGTCCTGGTGGGACCTTTCGCCGGTGAAATAATCATCGTCTGCGCGATCATAGTGTCGGATGTGACGCGCCTGCAGGTGGTGACGCGTATGGTCGAGCTCGTTCCCGACTTCGAGAGGCGATTTCCGGCAGGCCGTACAACGCTCTCATGAACAAGATCGATCTCGCCGAAGCTGCCGGCACGCCGGGATCGTGGAAGCCTTTGGGGAGCTAGCCGAACTATCCGCCGCCGGCAACTATAGCTGGGGCTCCAATCACGGGCTGCGTTTTAAGACAGCGGTTTCCCTTACGGAACTCTTTGCCCGCAGTGACCGTTTAGCGGTTGATGGCACTGGCTGACGACATCCAAATGGCGGAACGGCACGTTCTGCAAGCGGAGCGGCACATCAGGTGCCAGCGGGCGCGCATCGCCGCGCTGAAGCGCCGCCGGTTGCCGCGGGGCAACGCATCCAACTTTCTGCAATTGCTTGAGGATGCGCAATCGATGCACCTCCAGCACCTGTCGAGGTTGTTGGAACAGGCATCACGCGAAAGAACCAAGGCCGGTTTCGCTGCCGCCGTCGCCCTTGCTGCGGAGTGATCCGCCTGCTGGAGTCTTTTCGAACGTCGGGTTTTCGGAAGCTTGGTACGCCCAAGGGGAATCGACCCCCTGTTCCCGCCGTGAGAGGGCGGTGTCCTGACCGCTAGACGATGGGCGCGCTCAAGAACCGGCTACATAGGCTGGCGGCCGGGAAAAAGCAACTGGGGTTTCTGACGCCTGAACCACTTTACGGATTGGCTGTGTCAGGACTGCCGTTTCGGCTCGATCAGGTCCCAGAGATTGCCATGAAGATCGGAGAACACCGCCACCGTGCCATAGGCTTCGTGGCGCGGCGCCTCGCGGAACTCGACGTCTTTCGCCAGCATCGCCTGGTGGTCGCGGGAAAAATCGTCGGTCTCGAGAAAGAGAAAAACCCGGCCGCCGGTCTGGTTGCCGATGCGGCTGGCCTGCTCCTCGCCGGAAGCTTCAGCCAGGAGCAGCCGCGCGCCCTGGCCCTTGGCCGGCGCGACGGTGACCCAGCGCTTGCCGCCGCCAAGGTCGACATCCTCGATGAGCACGAAGCCGAGCCGCTCGACATACCAGCGAACCGCCTCGTCGTAATTGCCGACGACGAGCGCGACGGTCGCAACGCTGCGGCGTTCGGCAAAGCCGCTCATTTGTTGCGAATCGCGAACTGGCCGATGATGCGGCGCTCGGCGATGTCGTAGACGAAGATCGACCGGCTGCCGTCGGCAAGCTCGGTGTCGATCGACAGGCGGTTGCCGGAGAGCGACTGGCTGACCACCTTGGCGCCGACGGGAAGCACGATGTCGCCGGAGAGCGACGCGCCGGCCGGAACCTGGACATCGCCGGCAGGCGCTGATCCGGCCACCGGTGCGTTGCGGGCTTTGTAGACAAGCGCGCCGATCACCACCATAAGGGCGAGGAACAGAAGGCCGAGATTGACGATCATGAAGCGGACGAGCTTGCGGCGCACATTCTCGGCCGCGGGGTCGAGCGGCTTTTCCTCATCTTCTTCGGCGACCGGCCGGGCCATGGCTAAACAATCCGCAACGGGTTTCGATGAGCGCTCATAACGAAGAGACCCCGATATTGATAGAGGACGAATCGGCGGACGAGGAATCCGGCGAAGCCGTCGCGCTGGAGGCCGGCGCCGACGCCGCCGGGCAGCGCCTCGACCAGTGGCTCGCCGCCAGGCTCGGGCCGGAGCTTTCGCGCAGCCGCGTGCAGGCGCTGATCAAACAGGGGGCCGTCTCCATCGCCGGCAAGCCGGTGCTGGAAACCAAGCGCAAGCTGATCGCCGGTGAGCGGATCGAGATTCTGGTGCCCGCGCCCGAGCCGGCCGAACCGCAAGGCGAGGACATTCCCCTCGACATCCTCTACGAGGACGACGAGCTGATCGTGATCAACAAGCCGGCGGGGCTGGTCGTGCATCCCGGCGCCGGCAACTGGACCGGCACGCTGGTCAATGCGCTGATCCATCATTGCGGCGACAGCCTGTCCGGCATCGGCGGCGTCAAACGGCCTGGTATCGTCCACCGGTTGGACAGGGAAACCAGCGGCGTCATGGTGGTGGCCAAGACCGACCGGGCGCATAAGGCCCTGTCGGAAGCCTTTGCCGATCACGGCCGCACCGGCGATCTCGAACGCGCCTATCTGGCGCTGGTCTGGGGCATTCCGCAGCGGCCGACCGGCACGATCGACGCCCATCTCGGCCGAGCCGCCGACCGCGTCCGCCGTGCCGTCGTTCCCGAGGGCCGCGACGATGCCCGCCATGCCGTCACTCATTTCAGCGTCGTCGAGCGCTTCGGCGAAGGACAGCAGGCTTTCGCCACCGCGAGCCTCGTCGAATGCCGGCTGGAGACCGGCCGCACCCACCAGATCCGCGTCCACATGGCCCATATCGGCCATCCGGTTGTCGGCGATCCGGACTACGGCCAGGCGTTCCGCACCAAAGCCAACCGGCTGCCGGAACCCTTGAAAACCAAGGTCAAAGCCTTTCCACGGCAGGCCCTGCATGCCTGGCTCCTTGAATTCGAGCACCCGACCACCCATCTAACGATGAGGTTCGAAGCGCCGATACCGGGAGACATGGAGGAACTCGTCGTCGACTTCCGAAAACTTTGAACCGACCCGCCAACAAGCTGCAAACCAGCCATCAAAAAACCTGACCGGCGTTGTTCACTTCAACGTGACAGACTGTTTAGCGTTGAACAAATGCCTGTCTTTTCTGGTTTTGTTCCTATATACAGAAGTTGTCGCGGATGAGCCTTTGGCATCCGTGACGTGTGCCCGCCGCGTTTCGGGGGCATCCACTCCAAAGAGAGAGGGGGCGCTATCATGGCCCAATCATTACCCAGTATTGTTTCCGGTGAAGGCGGTCTCGCCCGTTACCTGGAAGAAATCCGCCGCTTTCCGATGCTTCAGCCGCAGGAAGAGTACATGCTCGCGAAACGCTACGCCGAGCATCAGGACACCACGGCTGCGCACAAGCTCGTCACCAGCCATTTGCGGCTCGTCGCCAAGATTGCCATGGGCTATCGCGGCTACGGCCTGCCGATCGGCGAGGTGATCTCGGAAGGCAATGTCGGCCTCATGCAGGCCGTTAAGAAATTCGAACCGGAGCGTGGTTTCCGGCTCGCCACCTATGCCATGTGGTGGATCAAGGCCTCGATCCAGGAATACATCCTGCGCTCGTGGAGCCTGGTCAAGATGGGCACCACCGCCAACCAGAAGCGTCTGTTCTTCAACCTGCGCAAGGTGAAGGGCAAGATCCAGGCGCTCGATGATGGCGACCTGAAGCCCGACCAGATTGCCGAGATCGCCACCCGCCTCAACGTTTCCGAGGCGGAAGTGGTGTCGATGAACCGCCGCCTGTCGGGCGACGCTTCGCTCAACGCCCCGATCCGGGCGAGCGAGGGCGAGTCCGGCGAATGGCAGGACTGGCTGGTCGACGACCACGAAAGCCAGGAAGAGATGCTGATCGAGCAGGACGAGCTGGAAAGCCGGCGCGCCATGCTGTCGGGCGCTCTGTCGGTGCTCAACGACCGCGAGCGGCGCATCTTCGAGGCGCGCCGCCTTGCCGAAGAGCCGCTGACCCTGGAAGAGCTCTCGGCCGAGTTCGACATCAGCCGCGAGCGCGTGCGCCAGATCGAGGTGCGCGCCTTCGAGAAGGTGCAGGACGCGGTCAAGGCCGCCGCCAAGCGTCAGATGCAGGCGCTACGCACCATCGAAGCGCAGCCGGCGGCTTAAAGCTCAAGGCACGAAATGAAAAAGGCGGCGCTTCGGCGCTGCCTTTTTTTGTTTGGCGAAAGCGGGGAACCAGCCCTTTCTCCCCGTCACTATACGGGGAGAAATGTCCGGCAGGACAATGAGGGCCAGCGCCGACGCTGCGACATTGTCGTTCGAGCAGCGGTTGAGTTTGAATATTGGCGCCATCGCCTCGAATGCCGCGCCGCCCCTCATCCGCCCTTCGGGCACCTTCTCCCCGTGAACGGGGAGAAGGAAAAATCATGCCGTCGGCTGCTTGGTCTTCCTGAGATAAGGCAGCACCGTCTCATACGCCCCAAAACGCTTGACCGCATCCTCGTTGGAGACGGCGGCGGTGATGATCACGTCGTCGCCCTGCTTCCAGTTGGCCGGCGTCGCCACCTGGTGCTTGGCGGTCAGCTGGATGGAATCGATGACGCGCAGGATCTCGTCGAAGTTGCGCCCCGTGGTCATCGGATAGGTCAGCACCAGCTTGATCTTCTTGTCGGGGCCGATGACATAGACCGAGCGCACGGTGGCGTTGTCGGCCGGCGTGCGGCCTTCCGAGCTCTCGCCGGCGCCCGCCGGCAGCATTTCATAGAGCTTGGCGGCGTGAAGGTCTTTGTCGCCGATCAGCGGATAGTGCACCGTATGACCGGTGGCGGTCTTAATGTCGGCCTGCCACTTCTCGTGGCTCGACACCGGATCGACCGAGATGCCGATGATCTTGACGTTGCGCTTTTTGAAATCGTCCTCGAGACCCGCCATGGTGCCGAGCTCGGTCGTGCAGACCGGCGTGAAATTCTTCGGATGGCTGAACAGCACCGCCCAGCCGTCGCCGATCCAGTCGTGGAACTTGATGGTGCCCTGCGTGGTCTCGGCCGTGAAATCCGGCGCGACATCGTTGATACGAAGACTCATGACCTGTCCCTACCCTTTTTGAAAACCGTAGCCGGCCTGCGGCTGGCCGTTGCCGGCTGCAAAAGCGTAGCACCATCGCGACGCCGATTAAACGCTCGCGATGATGGTCATGGCCCGCGCGAGGCGAATTTTTTGCGTGACCGCCGGCAATTCGCGGTTGGATTTTCCGTCGGAACGGGTATCAGAGCCGCTCAGGCCTTCTTCACCGCGAGCGTCACCGCGAGATCTTCCATGCGCTGCGCAAGCGCGCCGAGCGCGGTTGTCAGCACGCTGTCGCTCTTGTCGGCCTTGGTCAGCGCCTCGTCGCGCGTCTTGCGCAAGGTCAGCACTTCGCTCTCCATGCCCTTGACGCGCTTGGTAAGCTCCGAGAGTTCGTCCATCACCATGATGCCGGCCATGACGGTAAGCCGCTGGTCGCCGATTTCGCCAAAGGAATCCTTCAGATGCGAGACGTAGCGGTCGAAGCGCTCGGCAAGGTCGATCAGGTGCTCTTCCTGGCCCTCGTCGCAGGCCATGCGATACTGCTTGCCGTCGATGGAAACCGTGACCTGTGCCATTGCCCTACCTGTCCAGAACCGCGCGGATGGTTTCCATGGCGGTCACCAGCCGCCGCGACACTTCCTTGTTGGCGTCTTCCAGACGCTCGGCGCGCGCTTCGGAATTGTCGAGCTCCTGCGCCAGGCGCGAACGGTCGGCGTTCATGCGCTGCACCTCTGCCTCGGCTTCCGAATAATCACGCTCGTGCTCGAGCTTCGCCGCCACGGCGTTTTCCAGCCCTTCCATGGCCTTGCCCAGCCTCGCGATGACTTCCTTGAGGGTCGTTTCCCCGGTCATGGCCTTCGTCCTATGCCCTGCCCATCACCGAATCGCGCGCATTCAGAACGCGTTACCTCGGAAAGATTAGGCGCCGGGTGAAGGGCGCGTCAACAAAGCTCTCGCGACTGTCCCCCGCTATCGCTAATGTAAGGCGCTCGATGCCATCACAAGCCCGGCAAAATCCATCCCGATTTGTTGACTAAAAGGCCGCGCCTGCTATGTGTCGCGGCATCCTTTTCCAAGGGCTCTCCCCAGGCTCCAACCCACTTCCGGAGGAAGCATGACGTCGCGTGAACAACATGATCGGATGGCCAACGCGATCCGTTTCCTTTCCATGGACGCCGTCGAGAAGGCGAACTCCGGTCACCCCGGCCTGCCGATGGGCTGCGCCGACATCGCCACGGTTCTGTTCAGCCGTTTCCTGAAATTCGACGCCAAGGCCCCGCACTGGGCCGACCGCGACCGCTTCATCCTGTCGGCCGGCCACGGCTCGATGCTGCTCTATTCGCTCCTCTACCTCACCGGCTACGAGGACATGACGATTGACCAGATCAAGAACTTCCGCCAGCTCGGCTCCAAGACCGCCGGCCATCCCGAATACGGCCATGCCGCTGGCATCGAGACCACCACCGGTCCGCTCGGCCAGGGCCTTGCCAATTCGGTCGGCTTCGCGCTCGGCGAGCGCATCATGAACGCCGCCTTCGGCAACGACCTCGTCAACCACTACACCTATGTGCTGGCCGGCGACGGCTGCCTGATGGAAGGCGTCTCCCAGGAAGCCATCGCGCTGGCCGGCCATCTGAAGCTCAACAAGCTGATCGTCTTCTGGGACAACAACAACATCTCGATCGACGGCCCGGTCTCACTGGCCGACAACACCGACCAGGTCGCCCGCTTCCAGGCCTCCGGCTGGAACGCCAGCCATATCGACGGCACCGATCCGGAAGCGATCGCCTATGCCATCGAGGCGGCGCGCCATTCCGACAAGCCGACGATGATCGCCTGCAAGACCACCATCGGCTTCGGCGCCCCGACCAAGGCCGGCACCAACAAGGCGCATGGCTCGCCGCTCGGCGCCGAGGAAATCGCCGGCGCCCGCAAATTCTTCAACTGGGAGTCGCCGCCCTTCGAGATTCCGGCCGACATCCTCGACGCCTGGCGCGCCGTCGGCGCCGGCGGCGCCAAGGCGCGCGCCGACTGGGAAGGCCGCCTCGCCAAGGCCGAGCCGAAGCTCAAGGCCGAGTTCGAGCGCCGGATCGCCGGCAAGCTGCCGTCCAACTTCGACGCCGTCATCGCCGACTACAAGAAGAAGCTCTCGGCCGACAAACCGAAGGTCGCCACTCGCAAATCCTCCGAAATGGCGCTGGAAGTCATCAACGGCGCGGTGCCGGAGACTATCGGCGGCTCGGCCGACCTCACCGGCTCCAACAACACCAAGACCAGCCAGACCAAGAACATCACGCCGGACGATTACGGCCAGCGCTATGTCCATTACGGCATCCGCGAGCACGGCATGGCGGCGGCGATCAACGGCCTCACGCTGCATGGCGGCCTGATCGCCTATGGCGGCACGTTCATGTGCTTCTCGGACTATGCCCGTCCTTCGATGCGCCTGGCCTCGCTGATGGGCATCCGCTCCATCTTCGTCATGACGCATGACTCGATCGGCCTCGGCGAGGACGGCCCGACCCACCAGCCGGTCGAGCATCTGGCGGCATTGCGCGCCATCCCGAACCACAATGTCTTCCGTCCGGCCGACGCGGTCGAGACCGCCGAATGTTGGCAAATCGCGATGGAATCCGAAAAGACGCCGTCGACCCTGGCGCTGACCCGCCAGAACCTGCCGACCGTGCGCACCGAGCATTCGGCGAAGAACCTCTCCAGCCAGGGCGCCTATGAGCTCGCCGCGGCAAACGGCGAGGCCGTGGTGACGATCTTCGCCACCGGCTCCGAGGTCGAGATCGCGCTCGGCGCGCGCGACCTGCTCGAAAAGCACGGCCATCCCACCCGCGTCGTCTCGGTGCCCTGTTTCGAGCTGTTCGACCAGCAGAGCGATGACTACCGCAAGGAGACCATCGGCAACGCCAAGGTGAAGGTCGCGATCGAGGCCGGCATCCGCCAGGGCTGGGACCACCTGATCGGCACCGACGGCGTCTTCATCGGCATGCACGGTTTTGGCGCCTCCGGCTCGATCGAGCAACTCTATCCGCATTTCGGCATCACCGCCGAGGCCGCGGCGAAAGCGGTCGAGACTCGTCTGCACGGCTGACCGGCTGCGTCAATTCGCGGGGCCGCAAATAGGCGGCTCCGCCATGCTGGACTAACCTAATCGATTTAAGTTCGACCTTCTGCGGCTGGATTCTTTGGCTCATGGCCGCTATGAAGCAGCGGACCCAATCGCCCCCAGTCCCTAGGGAGAAAACAATGACCGTCAGAGTTGCCATCAACGGATTTGGCCGCATCGGCCGCAACATCCTGCGCGCCATCCATGAATCCGGCCGCAAGGATATCGACGTGGTCGCCGTCAACGACCTCGGCCCGGTCGAGACCAACGCGCATCTGCTTCGCTACGACAGCGTGCATGGCCGCTTCCCGCATGAGGTGACCGTCGACGGCGACCAGATCTCGGTCGGCAAGGAGAAGTTCAAGGTCACCGCGATCAAGGATCCGACCCAGCTGCCGTGGAAGGAACTCGGCGTCGACATCGCGCTCGAATGCACCGGCATCTTCACGGCCCGCGACAAGGCGGCCGCGCACCTCGCCGCCGGCGCCAAGCGCGTCATCGTCTCAGCCCCGGCCGAAGGCGCCGACC
>NZ_RZSB01000229.1:0-7991 GCF_004023285.1 Mesorhizobium sp. M2A.F.Ca.ET.067.02.1.1 | reverse complement strand
CATGTCGATCTGGTCTGGCAGGTCACGGTCGAGAGGCCGATCCTCAAATTCCTGGCGCCGCTGCTCAGGCCCGCCTTCGCCTGGAACCATCGCTGGACGACGCCGCGCGGAGAAACCGGGCTTCGCCGCTACCTCGCCGCCCGAAAGAACGGCAGGGCCTGACCTCACCAGTTGCGGTTGAGCCAGCCGCGAGCCGGTTTCTCGACGATGTAATAACTCGCCAGCGCAGTGCGGGATAACTTTGTGCAAGTGCGAAGCTGCGATTTGACCGGTGCTTCCGGTCAAGCCTTTGTTATGGCCAAGAAAAAAGGGCCGAGGTGGCCCCTTCTTTCATCCGCGGCGGGGCTGTTCAAGCGTTGGCGGCAGCCACCGCGCGCTTGGCCATCACCGCGATGAGATTGGCGCGGTACTCGGCGGAGGCATGAAGGTCGCTCATCAGCCCTTTCGCCGGCACTTTGAGGTCGTCGAGCGCGGCGGCGTCGAAGCTCTTCGCCAGGGCGGCCTCGACCTCCTTCGAGCGGAAGACGCCGTCCTCGCCGGCGCCGGTGACGGCGGCTCTCACCCCGTCCTTGCCCTTGCTCACGAACACGCCGACGATGGCGTAGCGCGAAGCCGGGTTGCGGAACTTCTGGTAGGCCGCCTTGGCCGGCGCGGTGAAGCTCACCGCGGTGACGATCTCGCCTTCCTTCAGCGCCGTCTCGAACAGGCCCTTGAAGAATTTGTCCGCCGCGATCTCGCGCTTGTTGGTGATGATCGTCGCGCTCAGCGCCAGCAAAGCCGCCGGATAGTCGGCCGCCGGGTCGTTGTTGGCGATCGAGCCGCCGATCGTGCCTTTGTAGCGCACCGCCGGATCGCCGATCAGCGATGCCATATGCGCAAGCGCCGGGCACACCTTCTTTAGCTTCTCGTCGGTTGAGACGTCGTAATGCGTCGTCGCGGCCCCGATGGTGACCGTCTTGCCGGACAACTTGACGCCCTGCAGGTCCTTCAGCCGCGAGACATCGACAAGGTCGGAAGGCGCCGCGAGCCGCGTCTTCATGGCCGGGATCAGCGTCATGCCGCCGGAGAGCAGCTTGGCGTCGCCGTTCTTCAGCAGCTTGGCGGCGTCAGCGACGGAAGAAGCGCGATGGTAATTGACCGAATACATGCTCGTTCCTCCTCAGTGCTTCGTCGCGCGGATGGTAGCCCACACCGTCGCGGGCGATGCCGGCATGGGAATGTCGACGACGCCCAGCGCATCGGTGATGGCGTTGATGACCGCCGGCGGAGAGCCGATGGCGCCGGCCTCGCCACAGCCCTTGACGCCGAGCGGATTGCCCGGGCATGGCGTGTTCGAGGTGGAGACCTTGAAGGACGGCAGGTCGTCCGCTCGCGGCATGGTGTAATCCATGTAGCTTGCCGTCAGAAGCTGCCCGCTGCCGTCGTAATGTGCGCCCTCCAGCAACGCCTGGCCGACGCCTTGCGCGATGCCGCCATGCACCTGCCCTTCGACGATCATCGGATTGATGATGTTGCCGAAATCGTCGGCCGCGACGAACTGGATGATTTCGGTCAGCCCGGTCTCCGGATCGATCTCAACCTCGCAGATGTAGCAGCCGGCCGGGAAGGTGAAGTTGGACGGATCGTAGAAGGCCGTTTCCTTCAAGCCCGGCTCCATGCCCGCCGGCAAATTATGGGCGGTGTAGGAGGCAAGCGCCACCTGGAACCAGGGCAGGCTCTTGTCGGTGCCAGCGACCTTGACCTCGCCATTCTCGATGACGATGTCGCCCTCGTCCGCCTCCAGCAGATGCGCGGCGATCTTCTTGGCCTTGGCCTCGACCTTGTCGAGCGCCTTGACGATGGCCGACATGCCGACGGCGCCCGAACGCGAGCCGTAAGTGCCCATGCCCATCTGCACCTTGTCGGTGTCGCCATGCACGATCGAGACTGAGTCGATCGGCACGCCGAAGCGCTGGGTGACCAGTTGCGCGAAGGTCGTTTCATGGCCCTGGCCATGGCTGTGCGAGCCTGTCAGCACCTCGATCGTGCCGACGGCATTGACCCGCACCTCCGCCGATTCCCAGAGGCCGACGCCGGCGCCGAGCGAGCCGACCGCCGATGACGGCGCCAGGCCGCAGGCCTCGATGTAGCAGCTCATGCCGATGCCGCGCAGCTTGCCCCGCTTGGCCGCATCCGCCTTGCGCCTGGTGAAGCCGGCATAGTCGGCGGCCTTCATCGCCGCATCGAGCGATGCGTTATAATCGCCGGCGTCATAGGCCATGATCACCGGCGTCTGATGCGGGAAGGACGTGATGAAGTTCCGGCGCCTGAGTTCCGCCGGCGACACGCCAAGCTCGCGCGCCGCGGTTTCCATCATCCGCTCGAGCACATAGGTGGCCTCTGGCCGCCCTGCTCCGCGATAGGCATCGACGGGCGCGGTATTGGTGTAGACGGCGCGCACATTGGCGTGGATCGCGGGGATGTTGTACTGGCCCGACAAGAGCGTGGCATAGAGATAGGTCGGCACGCAGGACGAGAACAGCGACATGTAAGCGCCGATATTGGCTATCGTATCGACCTTGAGGCCGGTGATCCGGTTGTCCTTGTCGAAAGCCATCTCCACCGTCGAGACATGGTCGCGGCCATGCGCGTCCGACAGGAAGCTTTCGGTGCGGTCGGCCACCCATTTGACCGGGACGCCGGTCTTCTTCGAGGCCCACAGGCAGACGATCTCTTCCGGATAGATGTAGATCTTGGAACCGAAGCCGCCGCCGACATCGGGCGCGATGACTCGCAGCTTGTTTTCCGGCGCGACGTTGTAGAAGGCGCTCATCACCAGCCGCGCGACATGCGGGTTCTGCGACGTCGTCCAGCAGGTATAGTGGTCCTCCGCCTTGTCGTAATGGCCGAGGGCCGCGCGCGGCTCCATCGCATTCGGCACCAGCCGGTTGTTCACGATCTTCATGCGCGTGACATGGGCGGCCGACTTGATCGCCGCGTCGGTCGCCTTGCTGTCGCCGAGCTCCCAGTCGAAGATCAGGTTGTTCTCCGCTTCGGCATGGACCTGCGGCGCGCCGGGCTGGATGGCCTTGGTCGCCTCGACCACCGCCTTCAGTTCCTTGTAGGTGATCTCGACCGCTTCCGCCGCGTCGCGCGCCTGGCCCTTGGTGTCGGCGACGACGATGACGACCGCGTCGCCGACATAGCGCACTTTGTCGACCGCAAGCGGCGACCAGGCGCCCATCTTCATCGGCGTGCCGTCCTTGGAGTGGATCATCCAGCCGCAGATCAGATTGCCGATGCCGTCGGCCTTGAGCTCCTTGCCGGTGAGCACGCCGACGACGCCTGGCATCGCTTGCGCCTTCTTAACGTCGATCTTCTTGATCTGCGCATGCGCGTGCGGGCTGCGCACGAACACGGCATGCTTCATGCCGGGAACCACCATGTCGTCGACATAGCGGCCGCCGCCGGTGATGAACCTCTTGTCTTCCTTGCGCGCCACGCGGGCGCCGACGCCTTCGATACCCATTGCGGAAATTCCTCCTCCGGTGAATGGTGAATTGTAAAATGGTGAATGGTCGAACGTGCCAGCCAGCGGCACTATTCACCATTCACTATTCACCATTCACTCTAAGCTGCCTGCTTCGCCTTGCCCTTGGCGCCCTTCGCCATCGTCTCCGATGCGGCGAGGATCGCCTTCACGATGTTGTGGTAGCCCGTGCAGCGGCAGATGTTGCCTTCGAGCTCGGCGCGCACCGTCGCCTCGTCGAGGCCCTCCGGATGGCGCGCGATCATGTCGGTCGCCGTCATGATCATGCCCGGCGTGCAGAAGCCGCATTGCAGGCCGTGATGCTCCTTGAACGCGGCCTGCACCGGATGCAGCTCAGCGCCGTCGGCCAGCCCTTCGATGGTGACGATGGTCGAGCCTGACGCCTGAACGGCCAGCATTGTGCAGGATTTCACCGCCCGGCCGTCGACATGCACGACGCAGGCGCCGCATTGCGATGTGTCGCAACCGACATGCGTTCCGGTGAGGCCCAGATGTTCCCGCAGGAAATGCACCAGCAGCGTTCGGTCTTCCGCGCTCCCGCTGACCCGTTTCCCATTCACAGTCAAGGACACGTCCGACATGCAACCTCCCTGGGTATTAACCTTGGTCCTCACCCTGCCGATGCCGTACTGTGCCTCGGCAGTACCATTCACGCACCGTACAACGCGCAAAACAGCGCTGCCAGCGCCGGTTCCATTGTACTTTCGATCATGGCAAAACCTATGTGCAGCGCAGCAACCGGCCCCATTGCCAAATCAGGGATTGAGGGCAAAGATGCCCTCGACGCGGAGCGTGCCTGGCACGCATAGAAAAGACACCCATAAACCGCGTCGGAGGAATTGCGGAGAAGGCAGCTGGCCAGTTCGAGCACACGCTATGCATCGGGCCTATCGGCGCTCACCACGGATGAGCCCGACCCAAACGCCTTTGCGCGGGCCATCGCCGCCGAAGCGGCAATCGTCGATGCCGGCTTCGCGCTTCTGTTCTTCTCTCAAGGCCTGGTCGACGCGGCGGCGTTGGCGCAGGCGCTGAAAGCATACGCGCCGTCGCTCGCCTATGCCGGCTGCTCGACCGCTGGCGAGATCACGCCCCAGGGACTGGAGGAAGGGCATATCCTTGCCCTGCTTTTGCCTTCGGCGTCGTTTTCAACCGTCTCCGTCATGGTCGAAAACCTCTCTTCGTCCAGCATGGACAGTATCACCGGCGAGGTCGCGGCGTTGCGGCGCCTGCTGCGCGAGCGCATCGGCCACGACCGCTCGAAGCAGATTTTCGCGCTCTGTTTCATCGACGGGCTGTCCTATGCCGAGGAAGCGGTGACCTCGGCCATCCACTGGGGACTGGACGACGTCCCGCTGATCGGCGGCTCGGCCGGCGACGACCTCAAATTCGAGACGACCAGGCTGATGGCCAATGGCAGGGTCGCCTCCGATAGCGCCGTCATCGTGCTGGTTGCGACCGAAATTCCTTTCCACGTCTTCAAGACCGACAATTTCATCCCGACCGACGAGAAGCTGGTGGTGACGGCGTCCGACCCCGACCATCGCATAGTGCGCGAATTCAACGCCGCCAACGCGGCCGAGGAATACGCAACCTCCGTCGGCATCCTGCCGCAGACGCTGACGCCGCTGAGCTTTGCCTCGCACCCCGTCGTGGTGAAGGTCGGCGGCGAATATTATTGCCGATCGATCCAGCGCATGCATCCTGACGGCTCACTGTCCTTCTTCTGCGCCATCGACGACGGTATCGTGCTTTCCATCGCCCAGCCGAAGAACATGGTGGAATCGACACGCACCGCTTTCGAGGATGTCGAGCACAAGCTCGGCGGGATAGACATGATCCTGGGCTTCGACTGCGTGCTGCGCCGGCTCGATGCGCGCAACCGCCAGGTCTTCCGCGACATTTCCGAGCTCTACCGGACCAACAAGGTCATCGGGTTCGGCACCTATGGCGAGCAGTACCGCTCGATGCATCTCAACCAGACCTTCACCGGCATCGCATTCGGCGAGCGCCAGGCGGCCGAGTGAACGGCATGCCGCTGCGCGACATCGACGACGTCGACAGGCTGAAGAAGATCAACGCGGCGCTTGTCAGCCGCGTCGAGCGCTCGATGGACCAGCAGGGCAACGCCTTCTCGCTGTTCCAGACCGCCATCTCGCTGGAAAACCGGGTGCGCAACCGCACCGAGGAATTGCACGCGACGCTACGCCGGCTCGAGCAATCGAACATCGAGCTCAGCGCGGCGAAGGAAAACGCCGAGCTGGCGAACCTCTCCAAGACCAGGTTCCTCGCCGCCGCCAGCCACGACGTGCTGCAGCCGCTCAACGCCGCGCATCTGTCGGTCTCGGCGCTGGCCGAGGTCCAGACAAGCGAGGAAGGCAAGAAGCTGGTGCGCCAGGTCGAGCGCTCGCTGGAGACGATGGAAGACCTGCTGCGCACGCTACTCGACATTTCCAAGCTCGACGCCGGCGTGGTGCAGCCTGAGATCGGCGACGTCAGCCTGGAGACGCTGTTTTCCTCGCTGCGTTCGGATTTCTTGCCCGAGGCTGAGAAAAAAGGCCTGTCGCTGAAATTCCGGCCGGTCAATGTCGTGGTGCGCTCCGACCGCACGCTGCTCAGGCGCATCCTGCAGAACATCCTCTCCAACGCGCTGCGCTACACCCGCTCCGGCGGCGTGCTGGTCGGCACCAGGCATCGCGGCGACACCATCCGCATCGACGTCGCCGACACCGGCTGCGGCATTGCCGAGGACCAGCGCGAAGCGGTGTTCGAGGAGTTCCATCGCGGCACCTCGACGCTTGCCGACGGCGGATTGGCCGGCGGGCTGGGGCTGGGCCTCGCCATCGTGCGCCGCATGGCGGCTGCGCTTGGCCACCCCGTTACCTTTTCCTCGAGGGTCGGGCGCGGCACCATCTTCCACATCGACGTGCCGATCGGCATGGCGGCCGCCGAACCGGCGACGGGCATTGCCGACATGGACCGTCCGCGCGGTTATGGTCTCTTCGGCACCAAGGTCTTGCTGGTCGAGAACGACGCCGACGTGCTCTCCGCCATGACTTCGCTGCTCGAACGCTGGCAGTGCCTGGTGCGCGCCGCGACCTCGACCGACGACGCGCTCGATCTTCTGGGCGACACCGACTGGGTGCCCGACATCATCATCGCCGACCAGCATCTCGACGGTGGCGACCTCGGCACCGCCACCATCGCCGAAGTCCGCGACTATCTCCGCCGTCCAGTGCCGGCGCTGATCGTCACCGCCGATGGGTCAGAGCTCGTCGCCAAGGCTGCGCGGTCCGCCGGCATCGAACTGATGCGCAAGCCGCTGAAACCGGCACAGTTGCGCGCGCTGCTGGCGCATCTGTTAGCTTAGAATTTGTCCCTCAAAACCCCGCCTGGTCGCGAAACAGCTCCGCATTGTCGAGCTTCGACACCTCGATCACCGCTTGCGTCCTGCTATACACATTGAGCTTGCGCAGGATCTCCGAGACATGTGCCTTCACCGTCGTCTCGCCCACCTGCAGCTCGTAGGCGATCTGCTTGTTGAGCATGCCCTGGCGCAGCATCTGCAGCACCCTGAGCTGCTGCGGCGTCAGCCTGGCCAGGCGCTGCACCATGTCGGCGCGGTCGGTGCTGTCGGGGTCGAGCGGCTGGCCTTCGTAATTTTCCGGCACGTAGACAGCGCCATCCATCACCGAGCGGATGGCGGCGGCGAGGTCGCTCTTGCGCGCCGATTTCGGGATGAAGCCGGCCGCGCCGTAGGACAGCGCCTCGGAGATGATCTTCGGCTCCTCATAGCCTGACACGATCACCACCGGCAGCCGCGGGTAGCGGGTTCTGAGCTGCAACAGCCCTTCGAAGCCATGCACGTCGGGCATGCTCAAATCGAGCAGCGCGAGGTCGAACGGCTTGGCGTCGGCGAGGAGTTCGATCGCCTCCGTGATCGAGCGCGCCTCGACCGTGTCGACGTCCGGATAGGCCATCTGCACGGCGCTGTGCAGCGCCTCGCGAAACAGCGGGTGATCGTCGATGATCAGGAAGCGGGCGCGGTCGCTGACGGAGCTCATTGCACGGGTTCAGGCATCGGTTCGGTTTCGGCCGGTACAGGATAGTCCGGTGACCATGGCCAGATTATTGGCAAATAGTATATCGCCCAATGGTACAGGGGCCCAATGGTATAGCGCGTTGCCATTGAAACGACAGGCCGATATGCGCGGGAGCGTCCTCAGTCTTGCCCGGCCATCGAAATCGGCCGAAGGTGCGCACGATTCATACCAACACAGAGACAGCCCATGCCAGAATTCGTCCTTCCGCCGCCAGCAACCGCCTCGGTCGCTATTGCCGGCTCGACGGAACGGTTTGCCGTGCGCCGCATCTTCTGCGTCGGTCGCAACTATGCGGCGCATGCGCGCGAGCTCGGCAATGACGAGCGCGATCCGCCCTTCTTCTTCACCAAGCCGGCCGACGC
>NZ_RZSB01000228.1:0-8014 GCF_004023285.1 Mesorhizobium sp. M2A.F.Ca.ET.067.02.1.1 | reverse complement strand
AGCTTCGCCGGCCGGTGCGCGTGCTGGCGCGGCAAGACGAAACGGTCGAATGACAGCGGCACGCCGAACAGCGCGGGACCAGCCGCGTTGCCGCCATTACCCTGTCCCCACCTCAACGCAGACACGAAGCGTCCTCCACCATCCAACTCAACAAATCGCCGAACGAGTGTCCCGCTTGCGCGGCGATTTCGGGCACCAGAGACGTCGGCGTCATGCCCGGCTGAGTGTTGACCTCGAGCCAGACAACCTCGCCGTTTTCGGAGTGACGGTCGTCGTAACGGAAATCCGATCGGGAGACGCCCCGGCAACCAATGGCAAGATGAGCCTTGAGGGCCAGTGTCTGTATTTTTTGGTAAATATTCGGTGAAATTTTAGCAGGGATTTCGTGTTTTGATCCGCCAGGCACGTATTTTGAGTCGTAGTCGTAGAAGGTATGCCCGGTCGGAATGATCTCGCAGACGCCGAGCGCCACATCGCCCATCACCGCGCAGGTCAATTCGCGCCCATGGATGTAGCGCTCGACCATGACCGTCTCGCCATATTGCCATTCGGTTGAGCCGATCACCTGCGGCGGATGCGACTGCCCCTCATGCACGATGACGACGCCGAAGCTCGACCCCTCATTGACCGGTTTGACCACATAAGGCGGCTTCATCGGATGCACATCCTTGACGGCGAAGCGATTGACCACCTTGGATTCCGCGACCGGAATGCCGGCCGCTTTGGCAACCTTCTTGGCCTGCTCCTTGTTCATGGCCAGCGCCGAAGCGAGCACGCCCGAATGGGTGTAGGGAATTGCGAGATATTCGAGAATTCCCTGGATGGTGCCGTCCTCGCCGAACGGGCCATGCAGCGCGTTGAAGGCGACGTCGGGCTTGAGCTCGGCAAGCACCGATCCAACATCGCGCGAAACATCGACGCGGGTGACCTGATAGCCTTCAGTCTCGAGCGCATCCGCACACGCCTTCCCCGAGGATAGAGACACGGGCCGCTCCGAGGAGAATCCACCGAGGAGAACAGCCACATGCTTCTTCTTCATTTCCCATCATCCCCTCTCACGCCGGGCCTGCAACCGATATTCCCGCACCGCATTCCCGAGCATTGAGTCCGAGCTTCCGGCAGGTTGCCCCCCCAGACGGAAAACGCGGCTGAACGCGTCGAACGACTCAAATTAGGAAACGCTTCAGGGCAGAGAATCAGAGAGTTGATTCGCTGGCAAGTGCCTATGATTCCGAGAGATTCACTTTCCGCGAAAACAGCCGAGAAAAGTGTGTTGTTGAGTCTTTGCAGCAACGGTTGAGGCCGCCGCGAAGCACCGAAGTTCAAGTAGTACTTGAACTAACGAGTTCGCTGAGGTGCGTTGAGATTCAGGTCAGGCCGAGCCGGAGTCGAAGACGGGCGCGAAGCGACCAAACAAGGTGGCATCCGAGAACCGGAGCGGAGCGTACTAAAGTACGTGAGCACCGGAAGCGCAGGAAGCCGCCGTTTGCAGGCCGGCCTCACCTGAATATCAACGCACCTCAAAGGAGTTGCCCGAGGAACTCCTGCACCTCATGACCGGGCCGGAAATTGCCGAGGCGCTTGATCTCCCAGTGCAGCCGGATGCCGGAATTCTCGAGCACACGCGCGCGCACCGTCTCGCCAAGATATTCGAGGTCATAGCCGGTCGCGGTGCCGGTGTTGATCATGAAGTTGCAATGCATCGGCGACATCTGCGCGCCGCCGATCATCAGCCCGCGGCAGCCGGCCTTGTCGATCTCCTTCCAGGCCGAGGTGCCTTCCGGATTCTTGAAGGTAGAGCCGCCGGTTTTCTCGCGGATCGGCTGCACCGTCTCGCGATGGTTCTGCACGGCATCCATCGCCGCCTTGATCGCCGCCTTGTCTTCCGGAAACCCCTCGAAAATGGCGGAGGTGAAGATCAGTCCGGCGGGCGCGGACGAGTGGCGGTAGGTATAACCCATATCGGCATTGCTGAGCGTGTGAAGATTGCCCTTACGGTCCAGCGCCGTCACCTCCACCACGCGCTCCCGGGTCTCAACGCCGTTGGCGCCGGCATTCATCCTGAGCGCGCCGCCAATGGCGCCGGGGATGCCGTGATAGAAATGGAAGCCGCCGATCCCGGCTTCATGCGCCACGGCGGCGACACGCTTGTCAGGTGTTGCAGCACCCGCCTTGATCGTGGTCGGTCCGGTGGCCTCGGCCTCGCCGAAACCCTTGGCAGAGAGCCTGACGACGAAACCTGGAATGCCGCCGTCACGCACCAGGAGATTCGAGCCGACGCCGACCACCATGACCGGTATCTCTTCCGGCACCGCGCGCAGGAAGGCGGCGAGGTCTTCCTCGTCGGCCGGCTGGAACAGCGCCTCCGCCAGGCCGCCGGCGCGGAACCAGGTGATCTTGTCCATCTCGGCGTTCGGCGTGATGCGGCCGCGCAGGCCCGAAAGCTTGTCGCCGAGCTTGTCGATGAGATCCTGGCCGCGCATCATGAGGGCGTCCCGCCAAGTTCCTTGGGCAGCGCGTAAGCCCATTGCGTTATGTTGCCGGCGCCGAGGAAGACGACGAAATCGCCGGGCTTGGCAAGATCGCGAACGGCTGGCGCGATCGCCGCCGGCCCATCGATATAGCGCGCGTCGCGATGGCCGCCGGAACGGATGCGCGCAACCAGCGCATCGGAGGTCACGCCTTCGATAGGCTCCTCGCCTGCCGCATAGACCGGCGCCACCATCACCGTATCCGCGTCGTTGAAGCAGACGGAGAATTCGTTGAACAGATCGTGCAGCCTGGTGAAGCGATGCGGTTGCGCGATGGCAATCACACGCCCTTTGGTGGCGCTGCGCGCGGCCTTCAGCACCGCCGCGATCTCCACCGGATGATGGCCGTAATCGTCGAACACCTCGACACCGTTCCACGAGCCGGTGTGTGTGAAGCGCCGCTTGACGCCGGCGAAGGACGACAGACCCTTCTTGATCGCGTCATCCGACAGGCCGAGCTCGTGCGCGACCGCGATCGCCGCCGTCGCGTTGGAGACGTTGTGCTTGCCGGGCATAGGCAGGCGCAGGCCGGTTATCGTCGCGGTGCCGCGCCCCTTGCGGTCGCGGATCAAGACGTCGAACTCCGAGATCGCGCCCAGCATGCGATGGTTGGTGAAGCGAACATCGGCCTGCGCGTTCTCGCCATAGGTGATGACGCGGCGGTCCTCGATGCGGCCGACCAGCGCCTGCACCTCCGGATGATCGGTGCACATCACGCCGAAGCCGTAGAACGGCACGTTCTCGACGAACTGGCGGAAGGCCTCGCGCACCTTGTCGAAGCTGCCATAATGGTCGAGATGCTCAGGATCGATATTGGTGACGACGGCGATGTCGGCCGGCAGTTTCAGGAAGGTGCCGTCGCTCTCATCCGCCTCGACCACCATCCACTCGCCGTCGCCCATTCGCGCATTGGTGCCATAGGCGTTGATGATGCCGCCATTGATGACGGTCGGATCGAGCCCGCCGGCCTCGAGCAGCGTCGCCACCATCGAGGTGGTGGTCGTCTTGCCATGCGTGCCGCCGATGGCGACCGCCTGGCGAAAGCGCATCAATTCGGCCAGCATCTCGGCCCGGCGCACGATCGGAAGCAACTTCTCCCGCGCAGCCCTCAGTTCCGGGTTGGATTTCTTGATCGCGGTCGAAACAACGACGACTTCGGCATCGCCGAGATTCTCCGCCTTGTGGCCGACGAAGCATTCGATGCCCTTGTCGCGCAGCCGCTGCACATTGGCGCCGTCGGCCTGGTCGGAACCCTGCACCTTATAGCCGAGATTGTGCAGCACCTCGGCGATGCCACTCATGCCGATGCCGCCGATGCCGATGAAATGCACAAGGCCGATCGTCTGCGGCATCTTCATGCGCGCGTCCTCCTATAGTCCGAAACCGTTTTGCCGGACGCAATAGCCTCTGTCAGATCGGCGAGCAACCGTGCCGCGTTCGGTTTCCCGGCCGAACGGGCTGCGGCGGCCATGGCCGCCAGCCGGTCCGGGTCCTGCATCAGCCCGCCGACCAGTTGCGCAATCCGTTCGGCCGACAGTGTCGACTGCGGATGGAGCTCGGCGCCGCCGGCGGCGGCAAGGGCCGCGGCATTCGCCGCCTGATCGTGGTCGAGCGCGTGCGGATAAGGAACCAGCAGCGCCGGCCGACCGATGACCGCGATCTCCGAAACCGTCGAGGCGCCGGAGCGCGACATCACCAGATGCGCCGCCGCCATGCGCGCCGCCATGTCGGTAAAGAAGGGCGAGACCTGGACGTCGACGCCGAGCTCGGCATAAGCCGCCTTCACCCGCGCAACATCCTCCGCGCGGGCCTGTTGCGTGATCACCAGGCGCCTGCGCAGGTCTTGCGGCAACAGCGCGACCGCCGCCGGAACCGCATCGGAAAAGAACTGCGCGCCCTGGCTGCCTCCGAACACCAGCAGGCGGAACGGCTCGCCTTCGTTCGATGCCGCATAGGGCGTCTTCGCTGCCTCGAGCACCTGCGGCCTGACCGGATTGCCGGTGGTCACCGTCTTTGCGCCGTCGGCGCTCGCGCCTTCCGGCAGGAAGCCGCCGGCAATCGCGTCGACGCGGCCGGCAAGCGCCTTGTTGGCACGACCCATGACGGCGTTCTGCTCGTGGATCAGCGTCGGCACCTTGCGCCTTGTCGCCGCATAGAGCGGCGGCAGCGTCGGATAGCCGCCGAAGCCGACGACCGCCTCCGGCTTGATCCGGGCGATGATCCGGCTTGCTTCGCGCACGCCCTGCCAGATCTTCCAGAACGCCGAGACCACGGCGACCGGATTTTTCGAGCCCAGCGTCGCCGACGGGACCGCATGGATGTCGGCGGCGGGAAACTGTCCGGAATAGCGCTCGGCGCGCCGGTC
The DNA here is from genome assembly GCF_004023285.1 of Mesorhizobium sp. M2A.F.Ca.ET.067.02.1.1. Taxonomy (NCBI): domain Bacteria; kingdom Pseudomonadati; phylum Pseudomonadota; class Alphaproteobacteria; order Hyphomicrobiales; family Phyllobacteriaceae; genus Mesorhizobium; species Mesorhizobium sp. M2A.F.Ca.ET.067.02.1.1. Next base: position 3,118 of record NZ_RZSB01000228.1, on the reverse strand, counting down.
GGTGGCAAGATGCACCTTCCAGCCGCGTTCGATCAGCTCATGCGCGAGCGCCTCGGCCGGAAACAGGTGTCCGCCCGTTCCGCCGGCTGCAAGCAGGATGACACCCTTCGCCATCCCGCCTCATTCCGCCGGGATTGCGCGCTGCGCGAGGACGAAGCCCATCTGCTTGCGCTTTTCCGGACGCTTGCGCGTCAATGCCAGCACCATGCCCATCGAGACGGCGATGGCGATCTGCGAGGAGCCGCCATAGGAGATGAAGGGCAGCGTCATGCCCTTGGCGGGCATCAGCTGCAGGTTGACGCACATGTTGATTGCCGACTGCAAGCCGAAGATGGTGACGAGACCGCCCACCGCGTAGCGGGTGAAATCGTCATGCTCCTTGAGCGCGATGCTCAGGCCGCGCAGCACGATGAAGGCGAAGATCGACATGATGAAGAAGCACATGATCAGGCCGAATTCCTCGCCCGCGACCGAGAACACGAAGTCGGTATGAGCATCCGGAACAATGCGCTTGACGGTTCCTTCACCCGGCCCAACCCCGAACCAGCTGCCGTTGATCAGTGCCTCGCGGCCCATATCGACCTGAAACGTATCGCCCTCGCCGGTCAGGAACTTGTTGATGCGCAAGGCAACGTGCGGGAACACCGTATAAGCGGCGAACAGGCCACTCGCACCAGTGATGCCGAGGGCCATGATCCACAGCCACGGCAGGCCGGCCATGAAGAACATAACGCCCCAGGTGCCGGTGACCAGCATGGTCTGGCCAAGATCGGGCTGGGCGACCAGAAGAGAAACCACGAGGACCAGAAGCAGGAGGGCGAACAGATTGCCGGGGATGTCGAGCTGGCGCTTATGCTCGGCAAACAGCCAGGCGCAGATGATGACGAAGGCCGGCTTCAGGAACTCGGACGGCTGGATGGACAGGCCGGCGAGCGACACCCAACGCCGCGCGCCCTTCACCTCGACACCGACGTAGAGCACTGCCACCATCAGCACCAGCATGACACAGATCAGCACCAGCGACATGCGCCTTATCTGCCTCGCCTGCAGGAAGGAGACCGCCAGCATCACGGCGAGCGCCGGGATGGTGAAGATGATCTGCCTGGTGGCGAAGTGAAAGCTGCTGAGGCCGATGCGTTCGGCCACCGCTGGGCTGGCGGCAAAGGACAACACGATACCCAGTCCCATCAGCGACAGGAACGCCGCCAGAAACCAGCGATCGATGGTCCACCACCAGGTGGCGACAGGACTTTTGTCGAGACGGCTTTGCATCAAAGTGGCCCTCCGATGGGTTTGACACCATCAATAGCAGTCGCAGCTTGCCTGAAGGCTTCGCCGCGAACTTCGAAATTCTTGAACTGGTCGAAACTGGCGCAGGCCGGCGAAAGCAGCACCACGGCCTCGCCGCCGGCGTCGCTCGCCGCGTCATGGGCGGCATGCTCGACCGCCGCCGCCAGCGTTCCCGATATCTCGTAGGGCACGGCTTCGCCGAGCGTCGCCGCGAAGGCGGGCGCCGCCTCGCCGATCAGATAGGCCTTGGCGATGCGCGGGAAGAAGCCGCGCAAGGGCTCGATGCCGCCTTCCTTGGGCAGGCCGCCGGCAATCCAGTAGATGCGGCTGGGGAAGCTTGACAGCGCGGGAGCAGCCGCGTCGGCATTGGTCGCCTTGGAATCGTTGACGAACAGCACATGGCCCTTGCGGCCGACCTGTTCCATGCGGTGCGCCAGCCCGGGAAAGCTTTCGAGCCCTGCCTGGATTTCGCCAAGCTCGAGCCCGACCTTGAGGCAGGCAACGACGGCGGCCAGCGCATTCTGCGCATTATGCTGGCCACGCAGCGAGCCGATGCCCTCGAGGAAGGCGACGCGGCTGTAGCGGCCATGCACGGCTTCCATCAGATTGGTGCCGTCGGCGAAATAGCCGTCCGTCAAAGGCAGGCGCTTGGAAATGCGGGTGACCTGCCGCCCTGCCCGCTCCAGCCGGTCGGCGATCTGGGCGCCCCAGGAATCGTCGACGCCGACGATCGCGGTGTCTGAGCCGGCGACCAGCCTTTCCTTGATCGAGGCGTAATGCGCCATCGTGCCGTGCCGGTCGAGATGATCGGGCGTCAGGTTGAGCAGGATGCCGGCGGTGGGGTTGATCGAGGGCGCGAGGTCGATCTGGTAGGAGGAGCACTCCACCACATAGTGCCGCTTCGGTTCGGGCGGATCGAGCGTCATGATGGCGCGGCCGATATTGCCGCCCATCTGCGTGTCGCGTCCCGCCGACTTCAATATATGCGCCGTCAGCGCCGTCGTCGTCGATTTGCCGTTGGTGCCGGTGATCGCGATGAAGGGTGCCGCCGGCGCGCGGGCGATGCGCTCGCGGCAGAACAGCTCGATATCGCCGATCACCTCGACGCCGGCGCCGCGCGCCAGCTCCACCGTCCAATGCGGCTTCGGATGCGTCAGCGGCACCCCTGGCGACAGCACGAAGGCGGCGAAGCGCGGCCAATCGGCGGCGCGCAGATCGCCCGTCGCGATGCCCGCGGCCGCTGCCTTGGCGACACTTTCAGGATTGTCGTCCCAGGCCAGCACCTCGGCACCGCCCGCGATCAGCGCATACGCGGTGGCAATCCCCGAGCCGCCGAGCCCGAAGAGCGAAACGCGTTTGCCTGAGAAGGAAGCGGCGGGGATCAAGCGGGCTGGTCCTATCTGAGCTTGAGGGTGGAGAGGCCGACCAGCGCCAGGATGACGGCGATGATCCAGAAGCGGATCACCACCTGGCTTTCGGTCCAGCCGAGCTTTTCGAAATGGTGATGGATCGGCGCCATCAGGAAGACGCGCTTGCCGGTCATCTTGAAGTAGCCGACCTGGATGATGACCGAGAAAATCTCGACCACGAACAGGCCGCCGACGATGACCAGCACGATCTCGTGCTTGGTGGCGACGGCGATGGTGCCGATCAGGCCGCCCATCGCCAGCGAGCCGGTGTCGCCCATGAAGATCGCGGCCGGCGGTGCGTTGAACCAGAGGAAGCCGAGGCCGGCGCCGATCACCGCGCCGAGCACGACGGCGAGCTCACCGGTGCCGGGAACGAAATGGATCTGCAGATATTCGGCGAAGACCGCGTTGCCCGAGAG
>NZ_RZSB01000227.1:0-8028 GCF_004023285.1 Mesorhizobium sp. M2A.F.Ca.ET.067.02.1.1 | reverse complement strand
GGGCAAGACCTTTCACATCCGCGAGATGCCGGCGACGCGCGCTGAGAAATGGGCGATGCGCGCGCTGCTCGCGGTGGCGCGTTCCGGCGTCGAGCTTCCCGACGACTTCGCCGGCATGGGCATGCAGGGCATTGCCATCGTCGGCATCCGGGCGATCACCAAGATCGCCTTCGAGGATGCCGAGCCGCTGCTCGACGAAATGATGGAATGCGTCACCATCAAGCCCGATCCCCGCAACCCGGCCATCCAGCGCCAGCTGATCGAGGGTGACGTCGAGGAGATCGCGACGCTGATCCAGCTGCGGCAGGAGGTCATCAACCTTCACGTCAGTTTTTTTACAGCCGGCGGCCAGTCGAAATCGATCTCGACACAGTCGCCGGCGTCCGCCTCCTCGAATACGGCAATGTCTCCCGAGCCATCGGTCAAGTTCTCTCAAAGGGCAAAACCTCGCTCCGCGAGCTAGACGAGTGGTTGTCGGTTGAGGACGTCCACGACCTTCTCGAGGTGGCGATGGTCGACGCCCACAACCTGATGCTGCTGAGAAAGAGGGACGCCAATGGGCACGATCATTGATGAACTGATCGTCCGGCTGAATCTCGATCCAAAGAATTTTGAAGATGGTCGGAAGAAGCAGACCGAGGCCTGGCTAAAGTCGCGCGATGAATTCCGCAAGGGCGGGAAGGAGATCGAGGACAGCTCGAAGAAGGCGGCCGAGACCGTCAACCTGATCACGCGGCGCGTGCTCGAACTCTTCGCCGTCATCACCGGCAGCCAGGCGCTCAGCGACTTCGTGCGCAAGCTCACCAATGCCGACGCTTCGCTCGGCCGCTTCGCATCGAGCCTCGGGGAATCGCCCCAGCGCATCGCGGCCTGGGAGAATGCGGCCGAACGCTTCGGCGGCTCGGCCGACGCCACCGCCTCGACCTTGGAGCGCGTCAACAAGCAGCTCTACAACCTAAACAAGAACGGCGAGGCGCTGCCTCGCGAATTCTCGCAGTTGCAGGCCTGGACCGGCATGCGGATCGACCCCAATCATGGGCTCGATCGCTACCTGTCCGATGTCGCCGCGGCTCTGCAGAGGTTGCACCAGATCGACGCCGGTGCGGCTCACAATGTCGCGCAGGCGCTGGGCATCGACCCGGCGACCGAACAGCTCATGTACAAGATGGGCGCGGGCATCGACGTCTATCTCGACAAGCTCCAGAAGAGCCTGTCGCCCAGCAACGATGCCATCGAATCCGCGCAGAAACTGCAAGCGAGCTGGGCCGAGCTCCTCCAGCACATCATCGCGCTCGCCAACGCCATCTATGACAAGCTCGGCCCGGTCTTGGTCGATGCGGCGACAAAGATGTCGGCCTGGATCGACAAGAACCAGGACTGGATCCGGACCGGCATCGTCGAGGCGGTGAAGCGTTTCATCGACTTCCTTGAAAAGATCGACTGGAACGCCGTCGAGACCGGCATGCAGAATTTCGCGCACGGCGCGAAAGAGGTGGTCGACGGGGTCGGCGGCATCGTCCATGCCACCGAGATCCTGTTCGGCCTATGGCTCGGCGCGAAGTTTCTTCGCGTTCTCGCCAATATGCGCATGCTAGCTGCCGGAGGTGCCGGCGGCGTCGCCGGTGGCGGTGCTCGCGCCGGCCTGGGCTTTCTCGGCACGATCTCAACGGGCGTTGGAATGCTCCTTGCCGGCGCGGCCGCCATCAAATGGGGCGGGTCGCACCTGCGCGTCGATCCCCACGCCGGCGACCACGGCACCATCGGCAATTGGCTCATGGCGCACCTGCGCAAAGCGCCGGGAAGCCATTCGGGCAAGGATGCCGACGACAAGATCGCGGTCGACGGCAAGCCGATCTCGAGGAGCAATCCCGTGCCGGTCACGATGACCGAGCAGAGCAACTCGGGCGGCGGCTTTTGGAGCAACCTCCTCAGTGGCATCGGCGCCGCGTTCGGCGGCGGCGGCAGCGCATCGTCCAGGGCCGGCGGTCTCGTCGGCGGCATGGTGGGCGGGACCGGTCCTACCGGCCCGCAGCACGCCTCTGGTGGCACGCGAGGCTGGTGGACGCCGGAACGACAATCGCAGGCTTACCAGACCCTCACGGCCGGCGGCCTGTCGGATGCGGGTGCGCGCGGCCTCATCTCGCGCTGGATGAATGTCGAGGCGGCCGGCGGTGCCTCGACGGTCAACAGCATCGGCGCGTCCGGTGTGGCGCAATGGCTGGGTTCGCGAAAGGCCCGTCTCATGGCCTTCGCCAAGGCCCGCGGCAAAGACTGGAACGACGCCGACACGCAGTATCAGTTCGTCCTGTCCGAACTGAACGGCCCGGAGAGCCGGGCGGGCAGCATGCTCCGCAACGCCAAGACCGACGCGCAGGGCGCAACCGGCGCATCGATGTTCGAGCGCGCCGAGGGCTACAACGCCTGGAGCGGCATGGACGCCTACACTGGCCGAACGTACCGGGGCATGAAGGCGATCAACACCGGCGCCGCATCGGCGGCGCTGTCGAACATCTCCAGCACGCACACGGCCACGACGTCGAACAGCTCGGTCGAGGCGCACATCGGCAAGGTCGAGGTTCACAGCCAGGCGACCGATGCCAACGGCGTTGCTGCCGACATCAACGACGCGCTCAGCCGGCGTCTGTTCACCGCGCAGGCAAATAGTGGATTGGCGTGATGCCCGGCATTCTTGAACTTCTGACGCAGGATGCCTTTGGGTTGCTGTCGAGCGCGTTCGGCCTGCAGCCATGGGGCATCTACTTCGGCGGTGTGCCGGTGATCATCGCCGACAACATCGTGGAGGTGCAGTATCGCCAGCAATGGTCGATCTCTGACTTCCCGGTCGAGCAGGGGGCCTTTCAGAGCTACGACAAGGTCCAGATACCTTACGATGCTCGGCTGCGCTTCACGGCCGGCGGATCGGCCGCAAACCGCGCCGCCATGCTGGCGTCGATCGCGGCCGTCGCCGGCGACACCAACCTCTATGACGTGGTGACGCCGGAGGCGGTCTACCTCTCCTGCAACATTACCCACTACGACTACAGCCGGCGCTCGAATGAGGGGATGGGGCTTCTGTCGGTCGATATCTGGCTGATCGAAGTGCGGCAGGCCGTCAGCGCCGCCATGTCGAACACCCAGGATCCGAGCGGCGCTTCTCAGGTCAATGGCGGCACTGTCCAGACCGCGCCGGCGAGCAGCGCGCAGCTCGCGCAATTCCAGACATCGTCTGGGCTGCCGGCCGGAGGCTTCTGATGGTCATCATCCCACTGCAGGCGGTGCCAAACCAGGCGGTCGGCGTGACGCTGGACGGTCAGGTCTCGCAGATCAGCCTCTACCAAAAGAACCCCGGCCTGTTCATCGACCTCTATGTCGACAACGTGCTCGTGATCGGCGGCGTGATCTGCCAGAACCTCAACCGGATCGTCCGGTCGCTTTACCTTGGCTTCTCTGGCGATCTCATCTTCATAGACAACCAGGGCGACACCGACCCGTACTATACCGGGCTCGGCACGCGTTACAGCCTCGCCTACGTGTCGGCGAGCGAGCTTCCGCCGGGCGTCGGCTGATCACTTGCAGCGTTTGAACCGGTCGCCGGCAAAGCAGACGTGAAGTTGCTCGAGCTGCGCCGCCACCGCCTCGCGCTGATCGCACGCCTTGATGGTGTCGGGATCATCGCCCGAGCCGCCGCGGCACTGCTCATTTAGGTCGAGATAGGTCTTTTCGAGCGCGGCCTTGTTGGGCTTTGCCAGCGCCGGCGCGACGGTGAAAAGCAGGAGGGCGGCGCTCGCGGCGGCAAGGACTTTCGGCATGGGCGTAACTTTCTTCATGTGAGGCGGTGGTCGAGATGGCTTTCAGCCAGAAGCGAATTTCCGTCGAGTTCGAGTTGGCGAACGGCCAGTTTGAAGGCGGCGGCAACACCGCAGAGGTATTCGGGCTGCGCGTCGCCTGCAACATCGTCAACGCCGGGCAAGGCTCGGGGCAAGCGGAAATTTCGATCTGGGGCCTGCCGCTGGCTCTGATGAACCAGCTGTCCACCGTCGGTTCACAGTATCTCCAGATGTACAAGAACGGCATTTCGGTGCTCGCTGGAGACGACGAGACCGGCCAGAACGTCGTTTGGACCGGCACCATCGTTTATGCCTACGTCGACGCGCAGGCGATGCCCGACGTGTGCTTCCGGATCAGCTCGCTTCCGGGCGTCTTCCATGCCGCAAAGCCGATCCGGCCGCTCTCCATCAAGGGCTCCGGCGACGCCTCGCAGATGATGAAATCTCTCGCGGGGCAGATGGGCCTGGCTTTCGAAGACGCCGGCGTCAAGGTCAAGTTCGCCAACCCCTACTATCCGGGCACGGCCTGGACGCAGATGCTGGCGATCGCGCGCGACGGCGGCTTCGACGTCGGCATCGATCGCGGCACGATGGTCATCACGCCGCCCGGCAAGGCGCGAAACAGCGACACGGTGCTGATTTCGAAAGACACCGGCATGGTCGGCTACCCGTTCTTCCAGCAGGCCTTCGTCCTGGTCCGCGCGCTCTACAACCCGGCCGTGAAGTATCAAGGGAAAGTGCAAATCCAGAGCGACCTGACGCCGGCCAACGGCACGTGGAAGGTCAACCGCCTCGAGTATCAGTTGGAGGCAATGATGCCCCACGGAAAGTGGTTCATGCTCCTCGAATGCATCGCCGTCGATGCCTCGGCGCCGGCATGAGCGGCCAAGGCTATTTCGGTCAGCAGACCACGTCTGACGACACCGCCGAGATCAACCGGCTGCGCTTCCTCATTCGCCAGGAGCTGGCGCAGGCGCGCACCGGCATTCCGGTCAAGATCGTCGCGGTCCACGGTGGCGGCGTCGGCGCGCCGCCCACGGTGGATGTGATGCCGCTGATCAATCAGACGGACGGCCAGGGCAACCAGACGCCCCACGGCGTCATCTATGGCATCGCCACGATGCGCAACCAGGGCGGCACCAACGGCATCATCAACGATCCGAAGGTCGGCGACATCGGCCACATGACGATCTCGGACCGCGACACCTCGGCGCTCAAAGCCAACGGCGGAGCGCAGTCGAACCCGGGTAGCTTCCGGCGCGGCAACATGTCGGACGGCATCTATCAGGGGGCAATCGCCAATCCGGCCAACCAGGACCAGGCCGTCCAGTTCACCGAGGGCGGCATCAAGCTCTTCGACAAGAACGGCCAGATCATTGAGTTCGCGGCCGGCTCGATCACCATCACCACCGCACAGCTGCGGGTGACGGGCGATGTCATCGCCGGCGCCGGCGGCGAGAACATCAGCGTGCTCAACCATCTTCACACCAACGTCCAGCCCGGCGGCGGCACGTCAGGCCCACCGGAGCCCGGAACATGAAGACGCTCCTTCTCGACACCGACACCTGGGACCTGGTGGCCGATGCGTCAGGCAACATCGCGACCGCCGACGAGCCCTACGCGCTGGCGCAGGATGCGGCGAGCGCGATCAGGCTGTTCGCGGGCGAGCTCTACTACGACACCACGCAGGGCATTCCCTACTTCGACCAGATCCTGGGCAAGGCGCCGCCGGTCTCGCTCATGAAGGCGTCCTTCAATCGCGCCGCCCTGACGGTGCCCGGCGTGGTCTCGGCGCAGACCTTCATCCAGTCCTGGACCGATCGGACTGTCACCGGCCAAGTCCAGGTGACGGACGCGGCCGGCAACACCACCGCAGCGGGCTTTTAGCACATGGCCGACACCACGAACGTTCCCCCGCCGCAGTGGACGGACACGGGGTTCCTGATCCCGTCGGCCGCGGAAGTGCTGGCCGGCGTGACCGAGGACATCAACGGCGCGTTCGGCGGCGTCCTCAATCCCGCGCTGAACACGCCGCAGGGGCAGCTCGCCAGCAGCGAGACGGCGGTGATCGACGAGGTCAACTCGACGTTCCTCTATTTCACCAACCAGGTCGATCCAGCCTATGCGACCGGCCGGATGCAGGATGCGATCGCGCGCATCTACTTCATCGAGCGCAACCCGGCCCAGCCCACGGTCGTGCAGGCGCTCTGCAGTGGATTGCCGGGCGTCGCCATCCCGACCGGCTCGCTGGCCCTCGCCGAAGATGGCAACCAGTATCTGTGCACCGAGGATGGCGTCATTGGCGTCGACGGCACTGTCACCTTGCCGTTCGAGTGCCTGGTGGTCGGGCCGATCCCATGCCCTGCCGGAAGCCTCGACCAGATTTACCGAGCGATCCCCGGCTGGGATTCGATCACGAACCCGGATGACGGCGTGCTGGGCAACAATGTCGAGAGCCGGTCGGCTTTCGAGGCGCGCCGTGCTGCCTCTGTAGCGTTGAATTCGCAGGGCTCGCTTCCGTCGGTCCTGGGCGCGGTGCTGGCGGTGCCGAACGTCATCGATGCGTTCGTGACAGAGAACGCCAGCAATGACGTCCAGACCATCGGCGGCGTCTCGATCTACCCGAACTCGCTCTATGTCGCCGTGGTCGGTGGCGACGCTGACGACGTCGCGCAAGCGATCTGGTCGCGCAAAGCGCCCGGCTGCGCCTACAACGGCAATACGACGGTCACGGTCTACGATCAGAGCCCCGGCTATGTCCCGCCGTACCCTGCCTATCGGGTGAGCTTCGAGATCCCCGATCCGTTGGCGATCCTGTTCGCGGTCAACATCGTCAACACGCATCTCGTCCCCGCTGATGCCGCGACGCAAATCCAGAATGCCATCGTCAGCGCGTTTTCTGGGGGCGATGGTGGCCCGCGTGCGAAGATCGGCACCACGCTATTTGCGAGCCGCTTCTATGCGCCCGTGGCCGCCCTTGGCTCGTGGGCACAGATCATCTCGATCGAGGTAGGCTCGAACAACAACCCCAGCGCCGTCTTCACGGGCCAGATCGCCGGAACGGTGCTGACGGTCTCCGCCGTTGCGTCGGGGGCGCTGGCGGTCGGCCAGATCATCTCCGACACCACCGGCGCATTGACCGTCGGCACCATCATCACCGCGCTCGGCACCGGGACGGGCGGCACCGGTACCTATGTCGTCTCCAACAACAAGAACGTGTCAATCGAGACCATGACGGCCGCGATCCCCAATCGCTTCGACATCGCCGTCGACATCGACCAGGTGCCGACGATCTCGCCCAACGACATTTTCGTCACCCTGACCTGATCGATCATGGAAGATACAGGACCTCCCTATCCCAGGCCGCCGGCCGGGATACCGAACGGCTTTGGCCAATTCGCCATTGGCATCAGCCCCATCGGCGACTTCCCGCCTTTCGACGTCTGGCGCACAGTCATCAGCCAATATGCGAATGCGCCCACGCTGACGCATCTGATCGGGAACATCTTCTCGTACCTCGACCAGACTGCCAACTTCGATGCGTTCTTCGACTACATCTGGAACGTCGACACGGCGCAAGGCTACGGGCTCGACGTCTGGGGCCGCATCGTCGGCGTAAGCCGGGTTTTGCAGGTCACGACCGGGGACTGGTTCGGCTTCGATGAGGCGAGGCCAGGAGCCGATCCGTTCGGGCAAGGCGCGTTCTATTCCGGCGCTCCGCTGACCTCGAATTTCGCGCTGTCGGACGAGGCATACCGCCGGCTCATCTTCGCCAAGGCTGCAGCCAACATCACCAACGGCTCGATCCCCGCGATCAACCAGATCCTGCTCAGCCTCTTCCCCAACAGGGGCAACGCCTACGTTACCGAGGGCGGCAATTACGGGACATGGTTCGGCTTCCAGGAATCGCTGAACTCCGTCGGCTTCAACCAGGCATCGTTCTACGCGGGCTCGCCGATCGAGACGATGACGATGACCTACACCTTCGCCTTCCAGCTCACCCCTGTCGAACTCGCGATCGTCCAGAACTCCGGCGTCTTGCCGAAGCCAACCGGCGTCAAGGCGTCGGTCGTCATCATCTAAGGATCCCTCCATGAAGCTTTCCGCCTTGCCTGCCAAGTTCCCCGTCGCTTGGGGAGCTTCGGCGAGCCCGAGCTACATCCGCTCCATCCCGCTCGGCTCGCAGATCGGGATTGTGAAT
>NZ_RZSB01000226.1:0-8050 GCF_004023285.1 Mesorhizobium sp. M2A.F.Ca.ET.067.02.1.1 | reverse complement strand
GAATATGTCTTTGCGCTGAGCTGGGAGCCGGCCTTCTGCGAGACCAAGGCAAGCAAGCCCGAATGCAAGGCGCAGAATCCCACCGAGTTCGATGCCTCGCATTTCACGCTGCATGGATTGTGGCCGCAGCCGAACGGCAATTTCTATTGCCAGGTGCCGGCGGCCGACAAAGCCAATGACAATCCGGCGCATTGGGGAGATTTGCCGCCGGTAAAGCTCGACGCGAACACGCGCGCCGAGCTCGACCAGGTGATGCCAGGCACCGCCTCCAAGCTGGAGCGGCATGAATGGATCAAGCACGGCACCTGCTACGGCAAGAGCCAGCAGGAGTATTTCTCCGATGCGCTCAATCTGATGCGGGCGGTGAACGCTTCCCAGGTGCGCGATCTCTTCACCAAGAACATCGGCAAGCAATTGACCTCCGACCAGATCCGCGGCGCCTTCAACGCGGCCTTCGGCGCCGGCGCCGGGGACCGCGTGCGCGTCTCCTGTCTGGTCGACCCGTCGAGCGGCCGGCGTCTGATCGGCGAGATCACGCTCGGCCTGTCAGGCCCGATCGGGCCCGACAGCAAGCTCGCCGACCTCCTCATGGCGTCCGCGCCGACAGCCAAGGCCGGCTGTCCGAAGGGGACGGTCGACGCGATCGGTTTCCAGTAGGCGGGATTGATTGAGCAGGCCGTTCTTGGTCAGGCCGATCTGGGCGTCGCCTGGATGATGATCGGCTCGCTGCCTGGTTCGCCGACTACGCGGTCGCGGCCGCTGAATTTGGCCTTGTAGAGACGCTGATCGGCCAGCGCGAAGATGTCGGCCAGGGAGCGTGTCGTCTCGCTGACGGTGGAGACGCCGGCGCTCACCGTGATGTTGAAGCGGGCAGTATGCCCCGAGGTCTTGGTGGCGTTCCTGATGGTCTCCCCGAGCAGCCTGGCGGGCGCGTGCGACTGTTGCGTCAGTATGGCGAATTCCTCGCCGCCGATCCGGAACACCTGATCGTTGCCGCCGATCGTCTCGGCCAGCAGCACGGCCATCGATTTCAACACCTTGTCGCCCTCGGCGTGGCCGAAGCGGTCATTGATCGACTTGAAATGGTCGACGTCGACGATGAGGAGGCTGAGCGGCTTGCCCATCCTGATGGCGGCCGTGACCGCGGATTCGCCGTCGGCATCGAAGCTGCCGCGATGCAGCAGGCCGGTAAGACCGTCGCGGCCGACATATTTGACCAGGGCCTCATAGCGTTCGCGATAGGTGAGGGTGTCGAAGATGTCGGAGAGGCCGCGCGGTACGGCGACATCATTGTCCTCGATCCATTTGAGATAGGCTATGAGCATGCCGCTATAGGCAAGCGCGGCGCCCATCTTGGCGAGCCAGCCCCCGAAGAAGACCTCGATCGGCGCGCCGGCGACGAAATGCAGCGCGGTGAAGAAGCCGGCCTGATCGAAGGTGAGCACGCAGGCGACCGATGCTAGGATGCGCATGAACGGCCTGGCGCGCAGATAGGCGCCGAGCTTCTCGTAGAGCAGGATGATCAGGATGGCGTCGATGAAGAGCAGCGAGGTGCCCCACACCATCAGCCAGCCCATCTCGTCGATGAAGGCGATGTCGGGCATCCTGCCGTCGGGAAGCGGCGAAACGGCGTGCAGCCGCAGGATCAGCACCAGGCCGATCATCAGCGCGTTGCCGAGCAAAAGACCGTAGATCGGCTGCCGGACGGTCGCCGCATCCTCCTTCATGTAGAGCAGTAGGATCATCACCAGCTTGCCGGAGAACAGCACGGCGGAGCCCGGCGACACCAGCCCGAACGGCAGCGCGACATAAAAGACGCTGGCGAGGTAGGTTTCGAGGAAGTGCATGACGCCGAGCGCGCAGATGAACACGCCAAGTCCGATGCGTCGCCGGAAGCGGAAAAGCGTGACCATGGCGCCGAAATACAGAACCGCTTCGGCAAGGAGCAGGGCACCGTTCAGCACGTCGTCGATCCGATCTTTCCCCGAAACCGCGGCATGGCCGCCAATTTGCCAACCTATTAGCGTTTTGAAGGCGAATGGTTAACCGCTGATTTCAAGCCATGGCCGGCGGCGGTGAAAAGCTATGGACGGAGTGGGACCGCAAAACCGGCGAATGCGCGCCGTTTGACGGCCTGCGCGCCGAAAGCGATTGCCGTGCAGCGCTTCATCGCCTACATAGCGCGCAACCCCCATTCACTTTGACACTTCAGTTTCCAGGGAAAGCGCGCGTGGCTCGCCAGTTCATCTATCACATGTCAGGCCTGTCGAAGGCCTATGGCACCAAGAAGGTGCTCGATAACGTTCACCTGTCCTTCTATCCGGACGCCAAGATCGGCATCCTCGGCCCCAACGGTTCGGGCAAGTCGACGATCCTGCGCATCATGGCCGGGCTCGACAAGGAATTCCAGGGCGAGGCGTGGCTGGCAGAAGGCGCGACCGTCGGTTACCTGGCGCAGGAACCGCAGCTCGACAACACCAAGACCGTGCGTGAAAACGTCATGGACGGCGTCGCCAGGAAGACCGCCATCATCGAGCGCTACAACGAGCTGATGATGAACTATTCCGACGAGACGGCCGACGAGTCGGCCAAGCTCCAGGACGAGATGGACCGCCTCAATCTGTGGGATCTCGAGCAGCAGGTCGAGATGGCGATGGACGCGCTGCAGTGTCCGCCGCCGGAGTCCGAAGTGACCAACCTGTCGGGCGGTGAGCGTCGCCGCGTGGCGCTTTGCCGCCTGCTGCTCGAACAGCCCGACCTCTTGCTGCTCGACGAACCGACCAACCATCTCGACGCCGAGACCACGCAGTGGCTGGAAAAGCATCTGCGCGACTATCCGGGCTCGGTGCTGATCATCACCCACGACCGCTACTTCCTCGACAACGTCACCGGCTGGATCCTCGAGCTCGATCGCGGCCGCGGCATTCCTTACGAGGGTAACTACACCAAATATCTCGACGCCAAGGCCAAGCGCCTGATCCAGGAAGGGCGCGAGGACGACGCCCGCCAGAAGTCGATCTGGCGCGAGCGCGAGTGGATCCAGTCCTCGCCCAAGGCGCGCCAGACCAAGTCGAAGGCGCGCATCAAGGCCTATGAGGAATTGGTCGAGCAGTCGCAGAACCGCAAGCCGACCGACACGCAGATCGTCATCCCGGCGAGCGAGCGCCTCGGCAATGTCGTCATCGAGGTCGAAGGCCTCAACAAGGGCTTTGGCGACGAGCTCCTGATCGAGAACCTGTCGTTCAAGCTGCCGCCGGGCGGCATCGTCGGCGTGATCGGCCCGAACGGCGCCGGCAAGACGACGCTGTTCAAGATGGTAACAGGGCAGGAAAAGCCGGATGCCGGCTCGATCCGCATCGGCGAGACGGTCAAGCTCGGCTATGTCGACCAGAGCCGCGACGCGCTCGACCCGAACAAGACGGTGTGGGAAGAGATCTCCGGCGGCGCCGAGGTCATCAAGCTCGGCAAGCACGAGGTCAACAGCCGCGCCTATTGCTCGTCCTTCAACTTCCGCGGCGGCGACCAGCAGCAGAAGGTCGGCAACCTTTCGGGCGGCCAGCGCAACCGCGTCCATCTGGCCAAGATGCTGAAGGGCGGCGGCAATGTGCTGCTGCTCGACGAACCGACCAACGACCTCGACACCGAAACGCTGGCCGCGCTGGAAGATGCGCTCGAAGCCTATGCCGGCTGCGCGGTCATCATCAGCCACGACCGCATGTTCCTCGACCGCATGGCCACGCACATGCTCGCCTTCGAGGGCGACGCGCATGTCGAATGGTTCGAAGGCAATTTCGAGGAGTATGAGAAGGACAAGCTGCGCCGCCTCGGTGCGGAAGCGGCGGCGCCACACCGCATGACGCACAAGCGGCTGACAAGGTAGCATCGGTCCGAAGGGGCGGCGAACAGAGCGAGGGTCTCAAATGGCTGACTGGTCCGCCGCCCAATATCTGAAGTTCGAGGATGAGCGCACGCGGCCCGCGCGCGACCTCGTGGCGCAGGTGCCGGTCGATTTTCCGCGCCGCGTCGTCGACATCGGCTGCGGTCCGGGCAACTCGACCGAACTTCTGGTCGAGCGCTGGCCGGACGCTCGGGTCAGCGGTTTCGACACCTCGCCCGATATGCTCGAAAAGGCGAGGGCGCGGCTGCCCAATGTCAATTTCGAGCTGGCGGACGCCGCCAAATGGCAGCCCGAGCATCCCGTCGACGTGATCTTCGCCAATGCCGTCTTCCAGTGGCTGCCGGAGCACCCGGCGGTGTTCCAGCGGCTGATTGGACTTCTGGCGCCGGGCGGCGCCCTGGCCGTGCAGATGCCGGACAATCTCGGCGAGCCCTCGCACCAGCTGATGCGCGAGACCGCGGCGGAAGTGCCGTTTGCGGCCAGGCTCAAGGGCGCCGCGCGCGGACCTCTGCCGCCGGTGTCCTTCTACTACGATCTGTTGTCGCCGCTCGCCGACCGGCTCGACATCTGGCACACGATCTACAACCATCCGCTGGCCGACGCCGAAGCGATCGTCGAATGGGTCAAGTCGACGGGGCTGAAGCCCTTCCTCGATCCGCTCGATCCGAATCAGAAGAAAGTGTTCCTCGACGGCTATACCGCCAAGATCGCCAAGGCCTATCCGAAAACCGCGAACGGCAAGGTGCTGTTGCGCTTCCCGCGTATCTTCATCGTCGCCAAACGCGCTTGAGCATCCACCACCTGAATGCCAGCGATGGTTGTCGAATTAAGCTGGAATAAACCGGGCAAATGCGACAAGTGTAGCGCCTCGCCTCGGCACCACTTGCCTCCCCTCGGACGGATTGGACATGCATCGCGTCATCATCAGCGGCATCGGCGCCGAAATCCCTGAACCCGTCATCACCAATGAGGAGCTGGTCGCAAGCTTCAACAGTTGGGTCGACACCGAGAATGCGCGGCGCGCCGACACCGGCGAGCCGCTTTTACAGAAATCGGACAGCGATTTCATCGTGCATGCCTCGGGGGTCAAGAGCCGTCATGTTATCGAGCGCGAGGGAATCCTCGATCCGACTCGCATGTCGCCGCGCATTCCGGCGCGGCCGGACGACGCGCTGTCATTGGAGGCGGAGTTCGGCATCGCCTCGGCCAGGAAGGCGCTTGCCCATGCAGGCGTCGATGGGTCAGACATCGACCTGGTGATCTGCTCGGCCTCGCACCATCAGCGGCCCTATCCGGCCATCGCCATCGAGATGCAGGAGGCGCTGGGCACTAAGGGGGCCGGCTTCGACATGGGGCTGGGCTGCTCTTCGGCGGCAGCCGCGCTGCATGTCGCCGTCAACCTGGTGAGGGCAGGGGCGCACAAACGTGTCCTGGTGTCGACGCCGGAAATCATCACCGGCCATCTCAACTTCCGCGATCGGCAGACGCATTTCATCTTCGGCGACGCCTCGGTCACCATGGTCGTCGAGGGACTGGCGCAAGGCGAGAAGCGGCCGGGGCGTTTCGAGGTGCTCGACACACGCACCTGGACGCAGATGTCGAACAACATCCGCACCAATCTCGGCTATTACACGCGCACTGCCCAGGAGGATCCCTACATGATCAACCTGGAAGGCAATCTCATCAAGCAAGTCGGCAACAAGGTGTTCAAGGAAGTCACGGTTGCCGGGCAGAAGTTCATCGTCGAATTCCTGGCCGAGCACGGGCTGACACCGGGGGGCATCCGCCGCTTCTGGCTGCACCAGGCCAATGCGCGCATGAATGCGATGATCCTGAAATTGTCCTTCGGCCATGACGTCGACCATGACCGCGCGCCCATGGTGCTGGAGCGGCTCGGCAACACCGCCGGCGCCGGCGCAATCGTGGCGCTTTCCGAGAACCATGCCGACATGAAGGCTGGCGATTTCGGCCTGATCTGCGCCTTCGGCGCCGGCTATTCGATTGGGGGCGCGCTGCTCAGAATGCTGTAAAGCCATCCCGCCGCGTTACGCCGGCGCGAACGGCACCAGCATCGGCACGCGCCTGGCGTAGTCGTCATAGGCCGGGCCGAGTTCGCCGCGCAGGAAGCTTTCTTCCAGCCTCGCCTTGACGACGACGCCGACAAGCAGCAGCGCCGCGCCCGCGATACCCCATATCGTGCCTTTGACGGCCGCCGTGGCGAGGATCGACAGCAGCAGGCCGGTGTAGATCGGGTGGCGGACGAGGCCATAGGGGCCGGTATCGACCACGCGATGATCGGCCTTGGCGGTGACGTTGGCCGACCACAGCCGGCCGAGATGAAGGCGCGCCCACCAGGCGAAGGCGATGCCGATAGCAATCAGCGCAACGCAGATCCAAGCCTCGGTGAGCGTCGGCGTCCAGAGCCGCAGCCTGCCGACATAGCCGTGCGCCGGCACGAACATCAGCACGGTGCCGGCAAGCAAAAGGACACGATAGCGCGCCTCCGACTTGAGATCGGCGCGCTTTTGCGCGGGATCCGCCCAGGCAGCAGCAAGGACCCAGGACACCACCCAGAACAGCCAGAGTGCTGCGATTGCGTGTCCAACCTGCATGATCGAGCCTCCTCCCGATTGCGCCATCATTTAGGGGAGCGTCGCGGCGGCAATGCGACGTGTGGTGCGGCGGTGCCGGCGTTTTTGGTAATAACGTCGTGATCGCCATCAAGCGGCGTGATCGGATCATCAGCGCTTTCGACTGGACCGCATTCTTCGGCACCTTTAGACCAGCGGCATGCAGGAAACGAACCTGGAACTTTTTCCCATGGCAGAACCGATGGTTGACATCGTGCCGGGCCGCAAGCTCGCTGCCAAAGCAGCGGCGCTCTATGCAGCTCCGCACGATCATTTCGAGACGAGGGCGGTCGAGGAACTGCGGCTTGGCTTCGACGGTATCGCAGGCGACTTTCATGCGGGGGCAACCCGGCGTTCGGGCGGGCGCGAGCCCTGGTATCCGCGCGGCACCGAGATGCGCAACGAGCGGCAATTGTCGGTGGTCGCCGCCGATGAACTTGCCATTGTCGCGCAGCGCATGGGCCTCGCGGAGATCAAGCCGGAGTGGGTCGGCGCCAATCTCGTGGTCGAAGGCGTGCCGCATCTGTCGATGCTGCCGGCCGGCTCGCTGATGTTCTTCAAGGGTGGCGTGACGCTCAAGGTCGATGGCCAGAACAAGCCGTGCCGCTTTGCCGGACAGGCGATCGCCGAGCATGTCGGCGCCGTAGATACCGATGGCACCGCGCTGCTCTTTCCCAAGGAGGCGAAACGGCTGCGCGGCCTCGTCGCCTGGGTCGAGAAGCCGGGCGTCATCAGGGCCGGCGAGGAGATCTCGGTGCGGGTGCCGGAGCAGTGGATCTACGCCTGAGGCATGCTGATATTCAGGTGAGGCCGGCCTGCGAACGGCGGTTTCCTGTGCTTCCGGTGCTCACGTACCCAAAAGTACGCTCCGCGCCGGTTCTCGGAATCCACCGTTCTCGACTCGCCCTGACCTGAATCTCAGCATACCTCGGCCGGTTTAGGTCCGGCCGAAAGAGTTTTAGCCTTTCCGGTTCTTGTTGGCGCCTTGCGCCATCACCGAGACATGGTCCCATTTTTCCCAGATGGCGATGCGGTTGGCGTATTCCTGCCGGATCATCGGCAGGCCGCCATCGCCGAAGAAGACCCTGAGCGGCGGCTCGGCGGCATCGACGATCGCCAGCATTGCCGGGCCGGTTGCTTGCGGATCGCCGGCGACCGAACGGCTGCGACGTTCGGCCATCGCCGCGCGGACCGGCTCATAGACGTCCATCGGCTTGGAAACCTTGGCCGACGGTCCGGCCCAGTCCGTGGAGAAGCCGCCCGGCTCGACCAGGGTCACGTGGATACCGAACTGGGCGACTTCCTGGCTGAGCGACTGGCTGAATGCCTCCAGCGCCCATTTCGAGGCGTGGTAGAGGCCGATCGAGGCGAAGGCGTTGACGCCGCCGATCGACGAGATCTGGATGATGTGACCGGAGCGCTGCGCCCGCATGATGGGCAGCGCCGCCTGGGTGACCCAGAGCGCGCCGAACACGTTGGTCTCGATCTGGTCGCGCGCTTCCTGCTCGGAGACTTCCTCGAT
>NZ_RZSB01000225.1:0-8068 GCF_004023285.1 Mesorhizobium sp. M2A.F.Ca.ET.067.02.1.1 | reverse complement strand
CTCGAAGACATCGCGGTCCACCGGCCGCCCGGTGAGCGCGGTCTCGCATCCGCGCATCCGCCAAGGCATGGTGCCGACCCCGCCGCAAGCGACGCGCGCAGAGCGTATTACGCCATCCTCCACCTCCAGTGCGACCGCCGCGGAGACGAGCGCGAATTCGTAAGAAGCGCGGTCGCGGACCTTGAGATAGCGAGCTCGTCGGCCGTAGGGCGCGCTCGGCACGCGTATCTCGACGATTAGCTCGCCAGGCAACAACGTATGCTCCCGGTGCGGCGTGTCGCCGGGTAGGCGGAATAGGTCTTCCACGGCAAAGCTTCGTTCTCCTTGAGGCCCGCGAACGCGCATGATCGCCCCGAGTGCAACGAACGCGACGGCCACATCTGAGGGGTGCGTAGAAACGCAATGACTGCTGGTGCCCAGCACGGCATGGCCCGCGT
Source organism: Mesorhizobium sp. M2A.F.Ca.ET.067.02.1.1 (assembly GCF_004023285.1). NCBI lineage: Bacteria > Pseudomonadati > Pseudomonadota > Alphaproteobacteria > Hyphomicrobiales > Phyllobacteriaceae > Mesorhizobium > Mesorhizobium sp. M2A.F.Ca.ET.067.02.1.1. The sequence goes on along the minus strand of NZ_RZSB01000225.1, from coordinate 7,631 downwards.
TCAAACCCTCCAGAGCGGCGCAGCCTGATCCGGGGTTGCGCTTGTTGCATGCCGCGTCGAGCATACGGAAGTAGGGGCAGCGGACGCGCTGCAGGAGATTTCCGCCGATCGAAGCCATGTTCCGCAATTGCGGAGATGCTCCCTCGATGAGGCTTTCTGCAATCATGGGATGGAGGCGCTGCACGTCGGGATGAGCTGCGATGTCAGCCATAGTGGCGAGGGCCCCCAGGACCAGATCGCCACCATCGACGTGGATGTCACGTAGTGGAAGCGCATTGATGTCGATTAAGCGTTCGGGCCGCTCGACTTCCTCTCGCATCAGGTCGACGAGCGTCGTGCCGCCCGCAATGTAGCGGCCGCCCGCGACAGCGGATGCGATTGCAGCCTCTATGTCGTTGGCTTTTTCCAGGACGAACGGGACCATCGTCACGCCCTCCCTGCGGCATCCGACACCGCAGCGACAATGCCGGGATAGGCGCCGCACCGGCAGATGTTGCCGCTCATCCAGAAGCGGATCTCGTCGGTAGAGCCGGCGTGACCTTCTGCAATACACCCAAGCCCCGACATGATTTGCCCGGGCGTGCAGAACCCGCATTGAAGCCCATCATGCTCGATGAAAGCTTCTTGGAGCGGATTGAGTTCGCCGTCCTTTGCGACGCCTTCGATCGTCTGGATGTCGGCGCCCTCGTGCATTGCCGCGAGCGTGAGGCAGGAGACGATACGCTTGCCGTCAACAAGGATGGTGCAGGCGCCACATGCGCCGGTGTTGCAGCCCTTCTTCGTCCCAGTCAGATCGAGGGTTTCGCGCAGCACGTCTAGAAGCGACTGGCGGGTATCAAATTCGAGCTGCTTGCTCTCGCCGTTCACCCTAAAGTGAATCGGTCCATCGACCACGGTCGCGGTCGCATTCGGCACCGCCGACTGAGCCACGGCGCCGGGAACCGCAACAAGTGATGCCGCGCCGCTTGCGATTTGAAGGATTGCGCGCCGTGAAAGCGCTGCGGCTCCAGGTTGAGAACCCTTTGAATTCCCTGCCTCGCCTGAACTCAGGTCTCGGTTGGTCATGTTCGCTCCGCACGGTGTGAGGATCAATATTTTGAGCGCATGGAAAGCTACCGGATCCGTTCCAGCCGGCCAGTGAGAAAAGTGCTGCGATTTGTATGAGAGTGCTGCCTTTAGGTGAAGGCTTAGCGGTCGCCTAGGACCTCCGCACCCGCCGCCACGCAGCGGGCGCGATACCTGTGTACTTTACAAAGATGCGGGTAAAATGGCTTTGGTCCGAGAAGCCACAGGCAAGGCCAATTTCGCCCACGGGCAAATCCGAATTCAGAAGCATACTTTTCGCCTGTTCCACGCGTTGCGCAACCAGCCACTGAAAGGGCGACAATCCTACCGTAGCTTTGAAAGCACGGGCGAAGTGGCTTCTAGATAAACCGCATACCCGCGCGAGTTCCTCTAGGCCAACCTGTCCGTCCATGTTGGCCAGAAGCATCTCCTTCGCCCGACGCTCATGCCTGCGTGCTAACCCGCCCCGCACGGGCCGCAGGGCTGCAGGCTGCTCCGAATAAAACGCGGTGAGATGGGTCATGAGTGCCGTGGCCAACTGGTCAGCAAACAATCGGGCCATCGTATCCGGCCGCTCAAACGCGGGGACCAGACACTCTCCCAAGTTGCTTATCGTGGGATCACTCAAGGCCACACCGTTGGCAGTTCGAAGCTTCCCCACCGGCCGCAAGTCATGCTCGTCCTGGAAGCGCTGCAGTGCCTCGCCAGAGGTGTACATGGAGAGGCAATCCACGGTGCCTTTGCTTACAGAGGCATGGTCTTCATTGAGGTCCAGGAACAGGAATTGTCCCCCGTGCAGAGGCATCGACGAAACCGGCTTGCCATTGACCCAGTAAGGGTAACTTGGGAGGTAGCGGCGCTGAAGGCACAGCAGATAGCCGTTACTGCTTTCCATGTGTACCGGTGTTCCCTGATCAACCTGTGTCCAGTTCACTCGGGTACCGATGATCTCGGCCACCTGGAGAAAACGTGTTGATAGCGTCCGCGGCTCCTCCAAACCTACGAATCTCCCAACGCTGCGTGCAATTTCGGCGTTCATGGGGTTCCCTCAAATCTGAGCAAACAGTTTGCATCAAGGCGCACGAGCAGTTCAAGACTGTGCTGGCCGAGCTGAACAGCATGGCGGCTTTGTGCCGAAGGCCTCCAGCAACGGACGTCGGGTTACGGCCCATCGCAGACGTCGGCAAACTCTGTCCTATCCAAGGCGGATGTTGCTGTAAGACCGTCGAGCGACCGCTAAGCCGGTGGCCGGTGACCCGTGGAGAGGTCGCTGCATGATTTACCCCTCTGTTTCCCGGCTCCGGTTCCGTCTGCCGGGTATTTGCAGCACCGCACTGGCCTGACCTGGCTCCGAGCCGCCCCCAACGCATCCATTCGCCACGCGGACGGGGCAAGGACGCACGCGGAGGCCTCCGCCGTGGTGTGAGTGAAGGGGGGTGCGAGAAATCGCTGTACGGGGCCGCTTTCAAATCGCATCCAGAATGGCAACGAACCGGCAACAAAAAACGGTGTAGCTCTCGTCGAAAACGGTGTGGGCTGGAGGACGTGCCGAGCCCGTATGGAACCACATTGGCAACATCGAGCCAAAACGGCGCAGAGTGTTAAAGGCGGCCTCAACGCCTTGCAATTCAAGGCGTCTGCGGTTATTCAGACGCCCGTTGCTGCGGTAGCTCAGTGGTAGAGCACTCCCTTGGTAAGGGAGAGGTTGAGTCTACAATTCCCCTGCGTTTTAATGGCAGCCACTCGATCTTTCTATCACCTGAAGCGGATCGTCTGCAAACGGCTCCTTCGCAGCCTTCGACATTGCTGGAGGTGCGACCATCGCTCTGTTCCGTGACAGCGAACATCTGCGTGCACCTGGAGCCTGCGCGTTTCCTCGGCTTTAGCCACGCACCGATATTCGTTGCGCATAGTGAAGGTATGCTTTTGGCCGAGCCAGACGCTAGAGAGAATGTGCGCTGCAGCGTTCCCCTCAGCCCCGCACCCGGGGGGAAGGACCTGCTACTTGCTGAGGTCACTCAACACGAGATCCAGGTCGGGTTCCTTTCCGCCGTAAAGGTTGAGAATGTAGGAGATGGACAGCCAAGGATCTCGTAGAGGGTGCCCCGTCGTTTTTTCACCAAGTTGACTACGATGCTTGACGAATTGCTTGGCATCATCGACGAACGCGAGAGCGAAGACTTTCAACCCAGCGTGTAAGGCGTAGCGGGGTTCATTGGCCCTTAGGTGGCGAAGCAAATAGCCTCGTTGCCTTGCCACGTCGCTCCCCGGGTCAGTGTCGAGCTTTGAGAGTAGACGGACGCAAGCGGCGAAAGCCCGACCGTGTTCTGTTCCAGCGAAGTGTCTGGCGAACTTACGAATGACAGCTTCCGCTCTCTCAAAGTCCTCACGGGTTAGGGGCGGGTCCTTATACGGGTCGCGAGAATTCGACTCGGTTAAACGTTCAAACATTTTGAGCACTTCCTGAGTTGGTGGTGGGCAAGTGGACATGCGCCCAACTAACCTATTGAAAATAGCCGCGCGTAGGGGCTGTAGCGGTTGGTCGCGAAATTTCCATATTTGCGCCGACCAGATGGAGGGAATGTCGTCGAATTTGACAGGTCGGGAATTCTTGGAACCACCCCGATTACCCCTGCCGCTACTACTTTCAATGACTTAGCAGCCGTCTTATGTGTCTCGGCTGCTACCGAGTCCCTACCTCTTTTCATGATCTTCATCGTTCCCATCCTCGTTCGCCGGCTCACGTGAGATTTCGGCATAGACAACGGCATAGCCGTTGATTGTTGCGAAGCGCAGGTCCGGAACCATCTTGAGCGTCGACCAAAACGCGTCGGGTTCGATGATTTTGAACTGCGAGAAGCCTTCAGCTAGTGCCCAGGCGCGGAACGCGGCATATACTTCCAACCGCCGAGGCCACCCGCCCATTGGCCTCCTTGTCGCAGGAACCAGAAACCGGGCAGCCCATTCTTTCACCGGGTCGGCTCGTCCCCATTCTGCAATGCGATCGGCAGAGGAGGGCGGCAGCGTAAACTTGCCATTGCGGGACAGACGCAAAGCGCCAGCAACCGCGAAGGAAAGTAGGGCCGGCGCTTCCTCGGCTACAATGCGGGGCTGCTATTTGCGGGACGCGCTCTCCGGCGGGTATGGTCCGATTGAAGCTTATGGGTAGGACGCGGCGGCGGATCCCTCTATCGAAACCGTTCGTGAAGCGCGGAAGGGCATTGCAGGAGAAGGTGTGTAGCGCCTTCGGTGTGAACTCTACGGCCGGCGAATAGACATCGCGGCCGACAATGCGCTTCTCCAGGACCGCTTTCTTGAACTCGGCGGAATCGATTGCTTTGCCGTCCACCTCGTCCACAACGTTGGCTAGGCAGCCGATCAGACGAACCCGGTGCTTTTCATCGGCAAAGTACGTGGGCGCCAAAAGAGATAGCGGCGCCTGGCGGTAGAAGGGCTCGGAGCAGGGCCAATATTTGCGACTTTCCATTTTCGGCAGTCTCGCCGACCAAGAATAGGGCGAGGGGATTTGTGATCCGAGTAGCTTGGCCGCTGATTGCAGCGCCGGCATTTCGCCGATAAGCGATATCTTCACTTCCGCGTCTTCGTCTCCCTTGAATGCCCCGGTAAGAAGCCGGTGCAAGAGAGTGTCGGCGGCGGGTAATTCAGGAAGCGACGGGTCGCAATGTGCGCTTAACGTCCAACGCGCGCGCTGGTCAGGGGCGTGGCGGGGAACCAAGACGACGCCGCTGGCATCGAACCTTACGAAGCCGTTTGCTACGCATATTCCGACTGGCGCCTCTTCGAAAAAGCCGCGCTTGGAATCTCGTGACTTCAACAGTTCGATTTCAATTTCTGCGACTATGTCTTTTCGGAGCTTGGGCCCCATGGCGATAGTGCGGCGGCCTGCTGGCTGTCCGTCCAGTTCAGAAATGAGAGGGCCGAGGTCGCGTTTATCATCTACGCGATGCCAATGCGTTTCGTGAAACACATGTACTGCGCCTTCATCGAAGACGATGTCACCGAAGTTGCGCCGAAGAACGTTGACGATGTTGCGCGCGAGGTGAGTGGGGCTTGCCGATTCAAATTCTTGACCAGCGATGCTTAGGTTTCGAATCTCGCTGGGAGAGCGCGAAACAAACGCAGGCATCTCCACCCGCCGATCCACCTCTAACCGGTGGCGAGGGTTGTCTTTATCCGCTCCAGGGTCGCGAAACAGCACGGCGTCGATGACCTCCTTAACGCGACCGAGTCCGCTTTTGCGGGCGAGGTCATCGAAGTCGGTAAGCTCGATTTCGGCGTCGTCAAACTCGGGATAGGCGACGAGTCCGGCCACGGATTCCGCCGCTTCCTTCGCCTTTGTGACGCCAGGATTGAAACGCCGTCCGGCATCTTCACAAGGCGGTCGTTGTCCGCCGCGAAGAGCAAGCGGGCTTTCGGGTACTTCGCCCGTATCGCCTTGGAAACGGGGCCGAGGTTGCCGGCGTCGAACGCGGTAATAGTGAGGTAGCCGGTAGCTTGGTGGACGCGGGCGGCGGTGCTGTAGCCCTCGGCTATGGCAATGGTGAATTCAGCGCCTGGATCTTCGGGCCGCTTTCCGATGGGATGGTAATTCCCTTCTTTCGCGGTGCCCTTGAGAAAGCGTTTCGTGCCGTCATCGCCGATGAGCTGAACGCTCGCCAGTTCGGTGCCAGGCGTGTACAGCGGCACGACGAGGGAACCGGCGCGGGCGGTGCGGGGGTCTTCGTCCGGCTCAATGGTGTATTTGACGTTTTGCTTGAGGCGCCGAAGGCCAGGGAAGGGCGGCAGGCCCTTTTTGGCGAGGTAGGGGTGTGAGGCCGGCGCCTTCTCGGTCGACGCCATGATGAGCCCGGCAGCGGCGGCAGCGGCGGCATTAAGGGCGGCCCGCTCTTCCTCGCGCTGGCGTTGCGTTTCCGCCATGCGTTTTTTCAGTTCGGCGCGTTCGGCCGCCGTCATCGCGGAGGGGCGCTTTTCCGTCCATGTATCCTGAATTCCGGTTTGCAGGTCGCCGAAGGCGCCCGAGGCCGGGGTGTCCAGATGCAGCACATACCAAACGTGTTGGTTCCTGGCCTTTTTCTTGCCCTGGGCATTGGCGCGGTGCACCTTTCCATCGGCAATCGGGTGAGAGGCGCCGCGCGAGTTGGCGGTGTCCATATGGACGCCCGCCGAGCGCATCGCGTCGAGGAATTCAGTGATTTTCTGTTCATCGCCGTGCTGCCGGACGTTTGCAAATTGCAAACGCCGCGCTGACGCGCCGTCTTCGGCAACGGGCTCTTGCTCGCCGGATGGCGACTCATTAAAATGGTTCACGGTCAATCCACTTGAATGTCAGAATGCAAAGCCCGCCGGTTGCAGCCAGGCGGGCTTTTTGCGTTAAGCGCGGACGCGTCGGCTCTCTATGAAGGCCGTAAGCTCGGCTTCGGGCCAATAGTTCCGGCCATTGATGTTGATCGGGCGAGGAAAGCCAAGATCAGGCTTACGCAACCAACGCCAAATGGTCATGTCGCTGACGCCGCCGACGCGGGTTTTCATTTCATTCGCCGGAAGCAATCTGGTGGAATTGGTGGCAGTCATTTGAGCGGCAACTCCTAAGCTATCAAGGTGTAACAAGCTTAAGCTAGTGAAGTCGCCGTCGGACGGTAAACGAAGGATACTGGGAACCGTAGTACGCGAGGCCTTATCCGCAGATGGGAATAGCCTTCACCGATCCCTGGCTTTGGCGGATTCGATACGTTGAAGCTGGGCGGCCCAAGCGTCTAGTGCGGCGCGCTTTTCGTCCGCGAAAGAGTGCTTCTGATAGACGCCTACGATTGCCCCGAATGATCCGGAGGTATGATTTAGAATCTTTCGATGATGGGAAGAGAAACGCCCAACCTTGCCATCCCGCTGGCGGCCGTCCTTCGCAAGTCGTGTAACGTCCAACGTGGAATCGGCGTCACCTTTTCCGGGTCGTCGTCCCCCTCAGTAGGTCATGGGTTCGAATCCCATCGCGCTCACCAAATTTGACCGTCCAAGATCGACCTGCCTCATCCTTCATAATTGACGATCGGAGCAGGGCCATTGTCCACGTCGCTGATAAGGAACAAAAAGCCATGCTCGGCTGTTTCCTTGCCGAAGGGACCGCAAATCGGGATGCGGATACAGTGGACGTACTGAACTTGGAACTGGCCAGGGCCAGACAGCGCGTCAAGCGCGCGGAGATTTCGCTCAATCACGCAAAACAACTGCTGGACGAGGAATGCGGCGTCGGGATCAATCTTGTGCTGTGCGACCGCATAAGGTCGGAACAGCAGCGGGTCGCGGAGGCCAGGAAACGGTTGGTGAAGATCGCTTCGACCGCCTCAGCCTGACGGTGTGACTTCCCCGAGACAAAGGTGATCCTGCCGTGTTGCCTTTTCGCTGGACAGGGTCATGGTTAAACTCGCGCCTCCGACGGAGGCTCCAGGATGACACTTGACCTTTCGGTAGACACCACGGCCCCTAAAGCGGCGACGCTGCCCGGCAAATATCTCTTCGGCCCGGTCGCCGATTTCCTCATGCTCGGCGGC
>NZ_RZSB01000224.1:0-8077 GCF_004023285.1 Mesorhizobium sp. M2A.F.Ca.ET.067.02.1.1 | reverse complement strand
TTCATGCGCTTCGCGCACCGCTCCTCACCCCATTGCCTTCTGCAAATTCTCGTCGATCTTGTCGAGGAAGCCGGTGGTGGAGAGCCACGGCTGGTCGGGGCCGATCAGCAGCGACAGGTCCTTGGTCATGAAGCCGCTTTCGACGGTTTGGATGCAGACCTTCTCCAGCGTCTCGGCGAAGCGCTTCAACTCGGCATTGTCGTCGAGCTTGGCGCGGTGGGCGAGGCCGCGCGTCCAGGCGAAGATCGAGGCGATCGAATTGGTCGAAGTTTCCTCGCCCTTCTGATGCTGGCGGTAATGGCGGGTCACGGTGCCGTGCGCGGCCTCCGCTTCCACCGTCTTGCCGTCCGGCGTCATCAGCACCGAGGTCATTAGGCCGAGTGAGCCAAAACCTTGCGCGACGGTGTCGGACTGCACGTCGCCGTCGTAGTTCTTGCAGGCCCAGACATAGCCGCCGGACCATTTCAGGCTCGAAGCGACCATGTCGTCGATCAGGCGGTGCTCGTACCAGAGTTTGCGCGCCTTGAACTCGGCCTCGAATTCCTTCTCGTAGACCTCCTGGAAGATATCCTTGAAGCGGCCGTCATAGGCCTTGAGGATGGTGTTCTTGGTCGACAGATAGACCGGGAAGTTGCGCAGCAGGCCGTAGTTCAGCGAGGCGCGGGCGAACTCGCGGATCGACTCGTCGAGATTGTACATGGCCATGGCCACGCCGGCGCCCGGCGCGTCATAGACCTCGTGGTCGATCACCTGGCCGTCCTCGCCGACGAACTTGATCGTCAGCTTGCCCTTGCCGGGGAAGCGGAAGTCGGTGGCGCGGTACTGGTCGCCGAAGGCGTGACGGCCGACGACGATCGGCTTGGTCCAGCCCGGCACCAGGCGCGGCACGTTCTTCATGATGATCGGCTCGCGGAAGATGGTGCCGCCAAGAATGTTGCGGATGGTGCCGTTGGGCGACTTCCACATCTTCTTCAGCTTGAATTCCTCGACGCGCGCCTCGTCGGGGGTGATCGTCGCGCATTTCACGCCGACGCCCCATTTCTTGATGGCGTTGGCCGAGTCGATCGTCACCTGATCGTTGGTGGCGTCGCGGTGCTCGATGCCAAGGTCGTAATATTCAAGCTTCAGATCGAGATAGGGGTGGATCAGCTTGTCCTTGATGAACTGCCAGATGATGCGGGTCATCTCGTCGCCGTCGAGCTCGACGACCGGGTTCGCCACCTTGATCTTCGCCATGGAAAGAGTGCCTCGTTGCTGGGGGATCTGGACGGCCTTGCCCGCATGGTTTCGGCCGGGAATGCGGAGCGTATATCAAAGGCTTTTTCAGCGCGCAAACCACGATCCGCGCCGGGATGGACGTGTGCCGCTGTTGTGAATGCTTCATTTTCCCGGCCGAATGTGGCAGGGGACGCCGAAACGCCGCAAACCCCGGTTACCCACAGCCATGCCAGCCACCGAAGTCACAACCAAGACCGCCTCCGCCGGACCGGCGATCATCCTGGTCGAGCCGCAGCTCGGCGAGAATATCGGCATGGTCGCCCGCGCCATGGCGAATTTCGGCTTGTCGGAACTGCGCCTGGTCAACCCGCGCGATGGCTGGCCGAACGAGAAGGCGCGCGCGGCTGCCAGCCGTGCCGATCATGTCATCGACGCCACCCGGGTCTTCGATGATCTGGCCGCCGCGGTTGCCGACCTGAACTTCGTCTTCGCCACGACGGCGCGTGAGCGTGACGGCTTCAAGCCTGTGCGTGGGCCGGTAGAAGCGGGCAGGGCGCTGAGGGCACGCGTCGAGGCGGGCCAGCGCACCGGCATCCTGTTCGGGCGCGAGCGCTTCGGTCTCTATAATGATGAGGTCGGGCTTGCCGACGAGATCGTCACTTTTCCGGTCGATCCCGGCTTCTCCTCGCTCAACATCGCGCAAGCTGTGCTTCTGATGTGCTATGAATGGATGAAATCCGGCCTCGCCGACGAAACTGAGACCAATTTCTCCGGGCCGGAGCTGGTGCCGGCGACCAAGGAGCAGCTGCACAGCCTGTTCGCCTATCTGGAGAGCGCGCTGGAGGCCCGAGGCTACTTCCGCCCGGAAGAAAAGAAGCCGAAGATGGTCGACAATCTGCGCGCCGTATTGACGCGCGCGGGCTTTGCCGAGCCGGAACTGAAGGTTCTGCGCGGCATCATCTCCTCGCTCGACCGGTTCTCGCCGGCCATGCCGCGCGGCGACGGCTCGCCCGGTGACGATCCGAGACGGCTGCCGGCAGCCGCGCGAAGTCGCGCCAAAGACGAAGAAAGTTAAAATCCGTAAGCTATGAGCATTTGAAGTAACCGATTTTTATTCGGTTATGCCTCATCCTTGCTGCAATAGTGGGGGTGGCACATGTTTACGTCCAATATTGGTCGACTGCGCTTTTTCCTTTACTCTCTCGGTCTCGCCGTCGCGGAAACCGTGGTGATCGTTGTCTGCATTATCAGCACGATCGGTTTCGAAGGACTGATCAATTCGGGACCTGGCCCGGCGCGGCAGGGCATGGCAGGCGCGGTCCTGATCGCCTCGCTCATCTTTGTCGCGCTTCGCGGCAACATCGCCGCGCGCCGCACCCGCGACGCGAATGGACGCCGGTGGATCATGTGGGCCTATATTGCCCTTTCCGCCGTCTATGCCCTTCTGCAGGCGGGCGTGCTGCTGGTCGTCAAATTCGACGATCCCGAGAGCATTCCGGGCGGGCTGAATCTGCTCGGACTTTCGATATTCGGACTTTGGTGCACGATCCTCTGGGCGAAACCCGTCGCGGGCAGCAACATCGATGAATTGACGGATGTTTTCGACTTCGACGGTCCGCTGCCGGCACCGGCGCGCACTGCACGCGCCGCTGTGCCGGCCGCACCACGCGCCGCGGCTGCCGCTGCAACTCCCCGCGTTCCGCCCGCACCGCAGCCCTTCGGCCGGCCGCGCCCGGCCGGCTTCGGCAAGCGCGGCATATGAGCGAGCCTGCGAGACAGCTGCGCAAAAGCTGCTCGCATTCGCCTCTTCAAGACCAAGATCATTCGCGATAGAAGCGCCTGCGGTCCAATCACGGACCTTCCGCCTCTCTTTGTTTTGACGCAATTCCGGACGGAAAACCGTTTCACACTTTTCCTGGAATTGCTCTATGACCGGATGACAATGAGCGATCGATCAAGCCAGCGCCCGATCCTGATGTTCGATTCCGGCGTCGGCGGGCTGACCGTGCTGCGCGAGGCGCGCGTGCTGATGCCCGATCGCCGCTTCGTCTATGTCGCAGACGACGCGGCTTTTCCTTACGGCGCCTGGGAGGAGCCGGCGCTCAAGGATCACATCCTCACGCTGTTCGGCAAATTGCTCGACCGCCTGCAGCCGGCGATCTCGGTGATCGCCTGCAACACCGCTTCGACGCTGGTGATCGACGCGCTGCGCGAGACATTCCCCGACCATCCTTTTGTCGGCACCGTGCCGGCAATCAAGCCGGCGGCGGAGCGCACGCGATCCGGCCTCGTCTCCGTGCTGGCGACGCCAGGCACGGTGAAACGCCAGTACACGCGCGACCTGATCAGCAAATGGGCGCAGAAATGCCATGTGCGCCTGGTCGGTAGCGATAGGCTGGCGGGGTTGGCCGAAATCTATATGCGCCAGGGCTTTGTCGATGAAGAAGCCGTGCGCGCCGAAATCGCGCCTTGTTTCATCGAGCGCGAGGGCAACCGCACCGATATCGTCGTGCTTGCCTGCACGCATTATCCGTTTCTCGTCAACCGCATGCGAAAGACGGCACCCTGGCCGGTCGACTGGATCGATCCGGCCGAAGCGATCGCCCGGCGCGCCATGTCGCTGCTCGAACCGGTCGCAGAAATATCCAGCGACAGCCAGCCCGATCTTGCCGTCTTCACTTCCGGCAAGGTGGATTTCGCCACTCGACGGCTGACCCAGGGATTTGGACTGACCGCGCGTTAGACGGCAGTCTCGAAGACGATGCTGCGCTGATCCGGATCGGCCGAGACCAGTTTCAGCCTGAGATCGTCGCCCTGCCTGAACCCGGAGGCTTTCACGTTGGCGACGACAGGCATGTCGGCAAGCTGTGCGCGCACGCCATGATCGATGAAGTCGGTGACGACGGCCTTGAACGTCTCACCCTCGTGTCCTTTGAGCATCACCGCCTCGGCAAGGTCGATGGCCGCATGGTTGATCTGCGAGGCTCGGGCATCGCCGCGCCCCATCACCTTCGGCAATCTGGCGAAGGCGTCGCTGACCGCCTGCGGCACGGGCTGACCGTTGGCGATTGCCAGCGCGCAGCGCACGACGTAGCGGTCGGCCAGCCGCCTGAGCGGCGAGGTGGCATGCGCATAGGTTGCGGCCATCGCCTCATGCCAGGGGACGACGCCCTGCTGATAGGGCTGGTAGGACGCGCCGTTGCCCGCGCGGCGGATTTCCAGCATCAGCGCCGCCTGTTGCGGATCGGCTGGATCGAGCGCGCGCTGATAGTCGCGCAGGCTGGTGGAGGCCGGCCAGGACAGGCCGAGCGCCCGTGCCGCGCTGCGCAGCCTTTGCACCTTCGAGGCATCAGGCCCCGACATCACCCGGAACAACCCGGTCTTGTGCGCCAGCATGGCGTCGGCGATCGCCATATTGGCGGCCAGCGAAAGTGCTGCATTGTCCTGTTCGGATTGCAGCAGCGGCCTGAACGAAAGCCGGAACGTGCCGTCGGCGAGCCTTTCCACCTCCTGCTCGGGCGGGTCGACGCGCGAAGCGCCGCGGCGCTCTTCGTTGGCCGCCATGCGCCGCGCCAGTTCGGCGAAGCCGGCGGGTACATCCGAAGGTTTGACGCTGTCATAGGCGAGCTTGGCGCGGCTTTGGATGATCGCCCGCTCAGCGCTGTCCAGCTTCACCGCACCGTCACCGGCAACCCTGATTGTGAAGATGACCGCCGGGCGGGGTCCATCGGGCAACAGGCTCGCCGCGGCCTCGGCAAGCACCGGCGGGTAGAGCCCGGCCTTGCCGTCCGGCAAATAAAGCGTCTCACCTCGGTTCCAGGCTTCGAGATCAATCGCGTCGCCGTCCTCGACGAACCAGGCCACGTCGGCAATGGCATAATGCAAGAGAAGGTCGCCGCCGCTGGCCTCGATCGAAAAGGCCTGATCAAGATCGGTGGAGATCGCCGGATCGAGCGTGACGAAACGCATCGCGGTGCGGTCGGCATGCTGGCTGGGCACACGCCTGGCCGCCGCTTCCGCCGCAGCCATCACCTCCGGCGGAAATCCATCCGGCACGTGGAATTCGGTGCGGATCTTCGCGAGGCCAGTGGAGAGGGCCTGTGAGGGATCGGTCAGCGATTTCATGCCGTTGTCCTACACTGGGGTTCCGGACACGGGAAGTCTGCGAAGGAAAATCGCCCAGGGATGGCCGACTGACTACCGACGCCGAGGATGTGTTGGAACTGCTGCAGAGCCTCCGCGTTTTCCCGCAGCAAAGGAGAAATCGCCATGCCCGCGACATCGCAAGCCCAGCAAAAGGCTGCCGGCGCAGCGCTTTCCGCCAAGCGCGGCGAGATCAAGAAAAGCGAGCTCAAGGGTGCGTCGCGCGAGATGTACGACTCGATGAGCGAGAAGCAGCTCGAGGAATTCGCCGAGACCAAGCGCAAAGGCCTGCCCAGCAAGAAGTCATTGACCGCGAAGGCGAAATGAAAGGCCCGCGGCGTTGGCCGCGGGCCTGCGTCATATCCCCTACTGCGCAATAGGTTAGTAGCGCCACCAGCAGTGCTTCGTCTTGTAGCGGACGACATGGCGGTGGCCGTGGCGCCAGATGACTCTTTTCTTCACCACGACGCGGCAGATCTGCTTGTGGCCGTGCCAATGCCTAGCCATGGCCGGTCCAGGCGTCATGACCGCCATCGTACCGGCCAGGACGGCGGCTCCGGTCAGGGTAAGGAAGAATTTCTTCATGGGAATTCGCACTCCTCTGCTCCAGTCCCTTCATCATTTGCTGGGCGTTTGGATACGAAGACGCCGCCCTATGCCGCCGGCGTGCAACTTTCCGCCACAGCCAACGCCGCATGCAACGCAGGGATGATATCGAGTTGCCGTCGGCGTCGCCACCCACAAGCTTGACAGCGGTTAAATCTGTGTTTAACAGGCCCCCAACACCGGGTGGCGACGCCCGGTGGTTTCTTTTGACGTGTCCCGTGGGTTTCCCGTCGCTTTGCGTGGGAAACCCTGTCAGGTCTCGAAAACGGAGGCCAGAGGAGGGCGCGTTTCCTTCGCCCGAGCCATGGGGTTCCGGGTATATTATTTTGAAAGGGAATGCGATGAGCAAGCGCGAATCCGCGAAATACAAGATCGACCGCCGTCTCGGCGAAAACATCTGGGGCCGCCCGAAGTCCCCGGTCAACAAGCGTGAATACGGCCCCGGCCAGCACGGCCAGCGCCGCAAGGGCAAGCTTTCCGACTTCGGCCTGCAGCTGCGCGCCAAGCAGAAGCTGAAGGGTCACTACGGCGACGTTTCGGAAAAGCAGTTCCGCAAGGTCTATGAAGAGGCCAACCGCCGCAAGGGCGACACCTCCGAGAACCTGATCGGCCTGCTCGAGTCGCGCCTCGACGCGATCGTCTATCGCGCCAAGTTCGTGCCGACCATCTTCGCCGCCCGCCAGTTCGTCAACCACGGCCATGTCAACGTCAACGGCAAGCGCACGAACATCGGCTCGTATCGATGCAAGCCGGGCGACGTCATCGAGGTGCGCGAGAAGTCGAAGCAGCTCGTCATCGTTCTGGAATCGGTCGCTCTCGCCGAGCGCGACGTGCCGGACTATATCGAAGCCGACCACAACAAGATGACCGCGACCTTCGCGCGCGTTCCGGGCCTGTCGGACGTTCCGTTCGCCGTGCAGATGGAACCGAACCTGGTCGTCGAATTCTACTCGCGCTGATCGGTATCAATCAGCCGCGACATCCAGGGCCGCCCTCGAGGCGGCCTTTTCTTTGGCGATCAGGTCCGCTAAGCGGAGCGCTGACAACGCGGAGCCGGCGCCATGAACATGCTGCCAGACCTCAAATCCCTGGAGCCGATCGACGACGAGACCGATGGCGGTTTTCACCCACTGTTCCGCGACGTGCCGTCCTCGGTCGAGTTCAACAAGCTGCGCAAGCGGCTGTTGAGGCTCACCCGCCAGGCAATCGAGGATTTCGCCATGGTGAAGCCGGGCGAACGCTGGCTGGTGGCACTCTCCGGCGGCAAGGATTCCTACGGCCTCCTGGCACTTTTGCTCGACCTCAAATGGCGCGGGTTGCTGCCTGTCGATCTGCTCGCCTGCAATCTCGACCAGGGGCAGCCGAATTTCCCAAAACACATCCTGCCCGATTATCTCAACGCCAACGGCATCGCCCACCGCATCGAATACCAGGACACCTATTCGGTGGTGACCGACAAATTGCCGGAGGGCAGCACCTATTGCTCGCTTTGTTCGCGGCTGCGGCGCGGCCATCTCTATCGCATCGCGCGCGAGGAGGGGTGTTCGGCGCTGGTGCTTGGCCATCACCGCGAGGACATCCTCGAAACCTTCTTCATGAACCTGTTCCATGGCGGGCGCCTCGCCGCCATGCCGCCCAAGCTTCTCAATGACGAGGGCGACGTCATGGTGCTGCGGCCGCTCGCCTATAGCGCCGAGGCCGACCTCGAGAAATTCGCCAACGCGATGAAATTCCCCATCATTCCCTGCGACCTCTGCGGCAGCCAGGAAGGGCTGCAGCGCAACGCCATGAAGGCGATGCTCGACGACATCGAGAAGCGCATGCCGGGCCGCAAGGACACGATGATCCGCGCCATGACCAATGTAAGGCCCTCGCACCTGCTCGACCGAAAACTGTTCGATTTCGCCGCGCTCGACGCGCGCCTCACCACAGAGCAAGACATTTCCGATGACATTTGACGACCGCGCGATCGACTGGCTGGCCGAACTTCTCGCGGAGGCCGCCAGGGCGGAAATTATGCCGCGCTTCCGCAAGCTGGGCGAGGGCGACGTTCGCCAGAAGACGTCCGCCGCCGACCTCGTCACCGAGGCGGACGTCAATGCCGAAAGGC
>NZ_RZSB01000223.1:0-8081 GCF_004023285.1 Mesorhizobium sp. M2A.F.Ca.ET.067.02.1.1 | reverse complement strand
GGCTACGGTATCAAGACCTCGCCGGCGCTGTCGCGCGTCTGCGCCAGCCTGATCGCCGGCGGCGGCCTGCCGGACGATGTCGCGAGGCAAGGCGTGTCGCTGGACGATCTCACACCGCACCGTCTGCGCAATGTCACGCCCGAAGCCAGCAAGGTTGCTTCATGAACAGCGCCATCCTGACGGCCGGAGGTCACCTGGCCGGGCGCATCCTGGAGACACTCGCTGAAGCCACGACCGATGCGCCGGGCATCACGCGCATCGCCTACGGACCCGGCGAGCGCTTCGCCCACAACCTCGTGCGTGAGGAGGCGCAGAAGCTCGGCGCGGTTGCGCGCACCGATGCCGCCGGCAATCTCTATTTGACGCTCAGTGGCCGCGATCCGGACCTGCCGGCTTTGGTCGTCGGTTCGCATCTCGACAGTGTGGCGCATGGCGGCAATTTCGACGGCGCCGCCGGCGTTGTGGCGGGCTTGGCGGTGATGGCCGAGTTGGTCGCGAAAGCCGTCCAATTGCCGCGCGATCTCATCGTGCTGGCCACGCGCGCCGAGGAAGCCGTCTGGTTTCCGCTGTCCTATCCGGGCAGCCAGGCGGCTCTTGGCTTGCTCGATCCGGAGGCGCTTGAAGCAAAACGATCCGACAGCGGCCGCACGCTGGCCGAACACATGCGAGAGGAAGGGTTCGACCCCGATGCGGTGCGGCGCGGGGTTCCGGGGATCTATGCCGCGCGGATCGCGGCCTTCGTCGAGGTGCACATCGAGCAGGGACCGCGGCTTGTCGCCGCTGGCGCGCCGGTCGGCATCGTCACCGGGATTGCCGGCGGGTTCCGCTATGTCGACGCCAAATGCCTTGGCGCCTATGCCCATTCCGGCGCCGAGCCGCGCTTCGCCCGGCATGACGCCGTGCTTGGCTTTGCCGATCTGGTCGCCGCGCTTGAGATCGAATGGGATGCGCTGGAGCGCGAAGACCATGAGGCGACAATCACCTTCGGCCGTGTGCAATCCGATCCGACACAGCATGGCGGCAGCCGGGTTCTGGGCGAGCTCGGCTTCACGCTGGATGTGCGCAGCGCCGAAGCGACGGTTCTCGAACGTGTCGAGGCGCGGCTTCGGACTATTCTGGCTGAAGTTAGCGCCAGGCGGGGCGTAGCGTTCGAACTCGGGCAGCGTTTCACTTGGGAGCCGGCGACGATGTCGGCAGATTTGGCCGCCAAGCTGGATCGCGCCGCTACCGAATTGCAGATGCGGGCATCGCATGTGCCGAGCGGGGCGGGACACGACGCGGCGACTTTTGCCGGCGCCGGTATTCCAACCGCCATGGTCTTCGTGCGCAACGAGAACGGCAGCCACAACCCGCATGAAGCGATGGAGATCGCCGACCTCGATGAGGCGATCCGTCTGCTCTTCCGCTTCGTCACAGACTTCGACAATCCCTTGGATCAGCCATGAACCTCGCCAAGACCGCCTTGCTCGTCATCGACCTGCAGAACGAATACCGCCCCGGCGCGGCTTGGCCGGTCGTCGGCTATGACGCGGTGCTCGCCAACACCGCCGCGCTGATCGGAGCCGCCCGTGCGGCGGGCGTGCCCGTCATCCATGCGCAGGCATGGGTGAAGCCGGAGGAACGCGACGGCTATGCGCGGCAGGAAGAGATCCTGACCGAGGAATTCCGCTCCGCGGTGGCGGGCAGCAACGGCGCCGAAATCTGCGCCGAGGTGGCAGCGCTGCCCGGCGACATCGTCATCCACAAGCATTGGCCAAGCGCCTTTCGGCGGACCGATCTTTCGCAGCGGCTCGCCGCCCTTGGCATCGAGACCCTGATCGTCACCGGCGTGCTCACCGACAGCTGCGTGACCGCGAGCGTCTTCGACGCGGTTTACGAGGGGTTTCGCGTCTGGCTGGTCAAGGACGCCTGCGGCAGCATGACGGAGGCCATGCACCGCACCGGCATGCTCGACATGGCGAACCGGCTTTATGGCGGCGGCATTCTTCGCCATCCCGAGGCGCTGAAGGCGCTGGCCGACCACCCCTTCGACGGCTGGCGCTGCACGCGGCCGGTGGAATTTGCCTACACACTGGAAACGGTCGATGGAATTTACGAGGCGCTGTGATCGGCGCCGGAGTTGCATGCGCCTCTGACGATCGGCTTTGAGGCCGAAGGCTTGAGAACCGCGCCAGGCAGCGCTCCAGTGGCTCTCCCTTTTCGCCACACCGATACGCCGTTCACAAAGACATGCTCGATACCGGCGGCGGGCCGGCGCGGTTCCTCGAAGGTGGCGGTGTCGATGATCGTCTCGGGATCGAAGACGACGAGATCGGCGAAGTTGCCTTCGGCCAGCAGGCCGCGTTGCGCGATGCCGAATTCCTTCGCGGGCAGCCCGGTCATGCGGAATACGGCCTCCTCCAGGCTGAACAGGCCGACATCACGCGCGTAGTGCCCGAGCACGCGCGGAAATGTGCCCCACAGGCGCGGATGCGGATGGATGTCGTGCGGCAGGCCGTCCGAGCCGATCATGGTGCGCGGATGCGCGATGATGTTGCGCACATCGTCCTCGTCCAGCTGGAAATAGACGGCGCCGGCCGGCAGCAGACGCTCGCCGGCCTCGCGCTCGGTGCAGTTCCATTCGCGCGCGATGTCGGCGATCTCGCGCCTCGCCATCTCCGGATGCGGGTCGGACCAGGTGATGAGGATCTTCAGCCCGGTGTCGCAGCGCTCCAGGCGCAGCACCGTGGAACTCGCGGCATAGGGATAGACGTCCATGCCGATATCCATCGCCTCGCGCGCCCGGTCGATGCGCTCCAGCGAGGGTCGGCTCTTGCCGAAATTGGCGCGGCCGGTGCACTGGTGGTGCGAGATGAAGAGCTTGCCGCCGGCGTGATCGGCAATGTCGATCGCTTCCTCGATGGCTCCGTCCATCGTCTCGAAATAGTTGCGCGTGTGGGTGACATAGGGACCACCCAGGCCTGCCGCCGTGGCGGCCAGAGCCTTGACCTCGTCGGTCGAGGAGTTGACGGCCGGTGGATAGTCGAGGCCGGTGCTGAGGCCGAACGCGCCTTCGGCCATCGCTTCGGCAACCGCTTCCTGCATCGCCGCCGTTTCGGCTTCGGTGGCCGGACGATCGGTCACCGGCATGCAACGCTGGCGCAAGGTGGTGTGGCCGACAAGCAGGGCGGCGTTGGTGGCGATGCCGCGGCGCTTCAGCTCGGCGACATAGTCGGCAAAACGGTCGAAGCGGAAATTCTCGCGGCCGCCGACCAGCGTGAAGGGCGGCGGTGGGGTCTTGTCGAGCAGCAGCGGCGCCAGGCTGACACCGCAATTGCCGGCAATCACCGTGGTGACGCCCTGGCTGATCTTCGGGTCCATGCCGCGCGGGGCTAGCAGCGCGCCGTCGTCATGGGTGTGCACGTCGATGAAGCCTGGCGCGACCACCTTGCCCTTGGCGTCGATCTCCTCGACGCCCTGCGCATCGTCCAGCCGACCGACCGCCATGATCCTGTCGCCAGTGACGGCAATGTCGGCCTCGAAGGGTTTCGAGCCGTCGCCGGCGATCAGCGTCGCGTGGCGGATGACAAGATCATAAGGCATTGCATAAATTTCCTAAGCTTCCGGATTAGCCGCGATCTCCTCGCGGCGATGCGCGACATAGGCGTCGAGCTCCTCGCGGATCGCGGCGTCCATCACCGGCTCCTCGTAATCGTGCAAGGCCTGCTGCCAGAGCTCGGTCGCCCGCTCCAGCGCGTCCTTGCCGCCGGCTTCCTGCCAGGCGCCGTAATTCTGCCAGTTGGAGAGCATCGGTTGGTAGAAGGCGGTGGTGTAGCGCGACATGGTGTGCTCGGCGCCGAAGAAATGGCCGCCGGCCGGCACCGACTTGATCGCCTCGAAGCCGAGGTCGTCCTCCTGGAACGGCAGCGGCCGCAGAAACTCCATCATGTTCTGCAGGATCTCGACGTCCAGCACGAGCTTTTCGTAGGACGCTGTCAGCCCGCCCTCCAGCCAGCCGGCGGCGTGATAGATCAGATTGGCCCCGCCAAGCACCGCGCCCCAGGTCGCCATTTCAGTTTCGTAGGCCGCCTGCAGGTCGACGACGTTGGAGGCATTCGCGTTGGAGGTGCGGTAGGGCAAATTGTAGCGGCGCGCCAACTGCCCGGCGATGATGTTGGCCTTGGCGTTTTCCGGCGTGCCGAAGGCCGGCGCGCCCGACTTCATGTCGACATTGGAGGTGAAAGCGCCGTACATCACCGGCGTGCCGGGGTTGACGAGCTGCGTCAGCGTCACGCCGAACAGCGCCTCGGCATTCTGCTGGCAGAGCGCGGCGGCAAGCGTCACCGGCGTCATCGCGCCCATCAGCGTGAAGGGGGTGACCGTCACCGGCTGGCCATGCTCGGCCATGGCGATCAGGCCTTCGGCCATCGCGTCGTCGAACAGGCGTGGCGAGTTGATCGAGATGATCGTGGTCACGCCCGGCGAAGCGCGCATCTCCTCGACCGAGATGCCGCGCGCGATCGCCATCATGTTGATGCCGTCCATCGCCCTGGCGCGGCCAATCGCGGTGCAATGGAAGGAGAGGTCGCTCAGCGTCAGATTGGCGTGGTAGGTGTCGAGATGGCGCGAATTGGCCGGCAATTCGATCGGCGCTACCACCTGGTTGCCGATGATGTGGATGGCGTTGAAGTGGTGCGCCAGCCGGATGAAGTTTTGGTAGTCGGGGAGGTTGCCTGGACGCCGGCCGTTGATGCGGTCATGCACATTGGGCGGACCGGCGACCAGTCCGAAAACCAGCGAGTTGCCGCCGAAATGGAGCTGCTTTTCGGGATTGCGGCTGGTCAGCGTGAAGGAGGAGGGAACGTTGCGCAGCGCCTCGGCGACGATGCTCTCGTCGATGCGGATGGTGTTGCTCTCGCGATCGACGGTGGCGCCAGCCTTGGAGAACAGGTCCATCACCTTTTCGCTCATGACGCGGATGCCGAGTTCCGACAGGATGCGCATCGATGTCTTGTGCAACTGCTCCATGCGCTCCTCGTCGAGAAGCTGCATGGGCGGGTAGGGATTTTTCACGCTCTGCCACGGCAGTTGCGCGATGCCGCCGCCGCTGCGTCCGAGCTTCGATCGGCGACCGCCGCCGCGCCTGTCCTGTGACATCGGATTATTTCCTCCCGATCCTCTTTCTTCGCAATTCCGGACGGAAAACCGCTCACACTTTTCCTGGAATTGCTTTCAATAGCCGCGTTCCGGATTGACCACATTCTCCAGCGGCTCACCTTTGCGGTAGCGCGCCAGATTGTCGGCGAACATGTGCAACGACTTGATGTCCCAGCCGTCATAGACCGCCGCGCAATGCGGCGTGATGACGACGTTTTCGTAACCCCAGAGCGGGTGCTCGGCCGGCAGCGGTTCGGTCGCGAAAACGTCGAGCGCCGCGCCCTTGATCCGCTTGTTGTCGAGCGCGCTCAACAACGCGGCCTCCTCGACGACGCCGCCGCGCGAAATGTCGATGAGCACGGCGGACGGCTTCATCGTGGCGAAGGCGGCCTCGCCAAACAGACCGCGCGTGGTCGGCAGCAGAGGCACGCAGCAGACGATGAAATCGGCGCGGCCGATCAGTGCCAGCAGCGCGTCGGGACCATGAACCTCGTCGAGCGAGGGCATTGGTTTCGGCCGTGCGCGGACGCCCAGCGTGCGCATGCCCATCGCCTGGGCGCGGCGCGCGACGGCCTCGCCGGTCTTGCCGAGGCCGATGATGAGGAGGGTCTTGCCCTCGATCGGCTCGACGCGGCCGCCGCCCCATTGGCGGGCCTGCTGCCGGCGTTCGAAACCGCGCAGGTCGAGGGAGAAGGAGAGCATCGCGCCCAACGCATATTCGGCCAGCATGCCTGCGGCGACGCCGGCCGAATTCGTGACCATAACATGCGCCGGATCCCAGCGCCCGAGATGATCGGTGCCGGAGCCGCCGATCGACACCCATTTCACCGTCGGGCTCTCGACGAGAGCTTGGCGCGGATAGCGCGGCGTGCCGTCGAAGCGGATCGAATAGACCACTTCCGCGGCGGTTCGTTCGATCAAAGCGGGAAGGCCGGCATAGGTATCGCAGGCACGGACGTCGAGGTCCGGATGCGTCTCGGCGAGCACGGCTAGTGCGCCCGCCGGCTTGTCGGTGTGCAGGATGATTGTTGGGCGCGCCGACATCGCGAGCTCAATTGCGGCCGATATGGTCGGCGGCGCTGCCGAGGGCGGCAAGCAAAGCTCGGCCGCTTTCCAGTGTCGCATTCTCGTGCGGGGCGCGCAGGTTCAGCCAGCGCCGGTCGCCAGACTTGACCGCAAGTACGGCCTTCATCGCCGGGATCAGTCCGGCATCCTGGATCACCTTCCTGAACGCCTTGATGGCGGCATCCGCCTCGGTGACGTCCTCGCCCTTCCGGGCCGCGTCATAGAGGCGGCGGATGGCGGCGGCGTTCAGATTGACCGTGGCCGAGATGCAGCCAGCAGCGCCGCTCGCCAGACCCTTGGTGAGCTGCGCCTCCGAGCTTGGGAACACCGAGATACCGGGCGCGGCGGCGATGACGGCGGCTGTGTTGTTCCAGTCGCCGGCGCTGTCCTTGTAGGCGACGACGGTGTCCGGAAAGGCCTTGCTTAGCCTGGCCGTCAGAGCGGGGCTGACCGGCACACCCGAATTCTGCGGGATGTGATAGAGGATCACGCGCATCGAAGGCTTCGCCACCTTCTCGATCAGCTCGCTGTAATAGCGCGCCTGACCATTGTCGCCGGCGCCGGTGTAGAAGAAGGATGGCAGCACCATGACCGCGGTGCAGCCGAGGCCGACGGCATGCGCCGAAAGCTCGACCGTTTCCGGCAGCGCGGTGACGCCGGTGCCGGGCATCAGCCGGTCCGGCGCGATGCCGGCCTCGACCAGCCATTCCAGCGCCTGCATGCGCTCGCGCAAGGACACCGACAGCGCTTCGCCCGTCGTGCCGAAGGGCGAGAGGAAATGCGCGCCCTGGCCGAGCACCCATTTAGCGTGGGAGATCCAGAGATCGCGCGCGATGCGGCCGTCGTCTTCGAACGGCGTCAAGATCGGGGCGATGGTTCCTTGCGGGCGGGTCATGAATGTCCTCTATGCTGGTCTGTGTGGCCGGCCACCGATGCCACGGCGCGGGCGAAGTAGGCCGAAGCGGTGACGTCGAAGAGTATGTCGAAACCTGCCGGCGAACGGAACGTCACGGCCTCGATATGGCCGACGCGGGTCTGGGCGATATCATCGGCGCCGAATTTTTGCGATCTCAGGTCCAGCGCGCAAAGACTGCACATCGCTTCGGCGAGGCGGGGGCCGGAAAGCCGCATCCATGCCCACCCTTCCTCGCGCCATGACGAGTAGCCTTTCGGCGCCGGGGCGGCCTGCCAGATGGCTTTAACATCGGCGAGAGTTTCCGCGGCGTCCTCCGCGAGGAGCAGGATGTCCTCGTTGCCGAGCCGAAGGACCCTCGTACCGCGATGCTCGCCGATGCGGTTGACTGCGGGGAGGGGAATGCCGCGCTGGCCGAGCCAGTCGGCGCTGCCGCCGCCTTTCAGGCCGAAGCGCGGCTTGTCTGTAAGATCGCTCAGCGTGACCGCGCCGGAAATCAGCGTCGTGCCGTCGGCCGCGCCGCCGGGCATGAAGGGATGGAGGCGGGTCGCGGTGCCGTCGGCCATCTTAGATCTCCTGCCGCGCATTGGTCGGATCGAAGAAGGCGTGGCCGACGACCGGCACGTGGACCAGCTCGCCATTGCGGCACTTCACCGTCACGCGGCTGCCTTCCGCCTGGTCCTCGACGTGGACATAGGCCAGCGCAATATAATGCCCGAGCGACGGCGAATATCCCACCGAGGTGATCTGGCCGACGGGAGCGCCATTGCGCAGCACCAGGCAGCTTTCGCCAGGGATGTTGCTGGCGCCGGCGGGGAATTGCAGCCCGACCAGCTTGCGCGTCTGCCCGAGCCTTGCGCGCATCTCGATGGAGCGCTTGCCGACGAAGAACGGCTTCTTCTTCGAGACCGCCCAGCCGAAGCCGAGTTCGTCGGGCGTGGTGATCGCATCCGAATCCTGTCCGATC